>JAZRGC010000132.1:0-22104 GCA_045643985.1 Clostridia bacterium | reverse complement strand
ATGCATTCTCGCTCCGCTCCATGAATTGGCACTCTCGTGTCATTGAGGTGACATTGCGTGGCAATGATGAAAGAAACTACAATATAAAAGACGAGCGTGTTGCCCGTCTTTATTTTTGCAATTTTGCTCAAATTGGTAGTTTATTGATTGTTTTTGCAACAATAAACATTTTGTTGTGCTAAATCTGTTTAGAAATAGAAGATGTCTTCAAACTTCTTGTCAAGGGCGACACACAGTATCAAAGCAAGCTTTGCAGTTGGGTTAAACTGCCCTGTTTCAATAGAGCTGATTGTGTTTCGTGACACACCAACCATATCTGCAAGCTGTTGTTGAGATATGTTCTTTTCTATGCGAATACTTCGCAAATTATTTTGTAAAACAAGCTTCTCGTCCACAATTCGCTCCTTTAACATGAAAGCACAACAATATTCATCTGACTGATCGTATAAGCAGCAAGTCCAAACCAAATTACTGTTGTTATAGTTTCAATGATTCCACCAATAAGATATTTTTTTTCTTTGGTTTTTGCAAAATTATACCAGTCTGTTGCACAACTTGATGCATTACAAATGGTAAATCCAACAAAAGCAACCAACCCAAAACTTTGTGCCAGTGCAAGTTCAAGTATTACAAAAATCAATGCTACTGCGGCACCAACAATTCCGCCAATACTGCTTGCTTTCACTCTTACACCCTTTTGCATTTCATCGCCTTGTTTGTTTTCGTTACGACTCATCTCTAAAATTTCGTCTTTGTCCATATTTTCTCCTTTTCGGCAACAGGGTTTGCCAAGTTTACTTGTCATGGCTTTATTATATGTATGCCAAGTTTACTTGTCAAGAGTTTTTGTAAATTATTTTGTGATTTCCGCTTGAAAACAAAAAACGTCCCATTGCTATTGCAATAGGACGAGCCGTAAAAACTTTTTTTAAAGTTTAGGTGTTTTTGGGTGATTCGTGAGCGATTTCTTCTGTTTTGTGGGTGATTTCTTCTGTTGTCATAGAAGACACTTCTGCCACAACACCAACGTTGTCTATGGAAACAGTTGCTCTCTTTTGGAAACGGCTGTATCTCAAATTCTTGCTCATACTGTCGGTGACGTCATTGATTGCAACAAAGGCATGGGAGTCGATTGCATGGATGATCTCTTTCAGTTTTGCCACTTCAAACCTGTTGACCACACAATAGATGATTGTCTTGTTTGCCTTTGAGTAGTAGCCTTCTGCATCAAGGACTGTGACACCACGTCCAAATTCGGCACTGAGTGCTTCGGCAACGTCTTCGTGCTTCTCACTGATGATAAATGCAGATTTTGCCTTGTCAAAGCCGTCAACCACAAAGTCCACTGCCTTCAAGCCACAAGCATAAGCGATGATTGAATACAAGGCAAGAAGCCAAGCATCGGGGGTGGCGAAACAACTTGCCTGCACTGCTCCTGCGATAATATAGAATATTGCATTATAGACCATGACAAATGTGCCAATGGACATATTCATTTTTTTGGCGAAAAGCACACCCAAAACTTCGACACCATCAATTGCACCACCAAATCGAATGGTCAAGCCACTGCCAACACCGGATATTATGCCACCAAACACTGCAGACAGCAACACGTCATCTTTGACTATTGGTGAGCCCACACTGAAATCAAGGGGAAACACGTCTTGATAAAGCCAAGCAAACAATGAGTAAATGCCTATTGCATAAAGTGAATACAATATGAAAGGAAGCCCCAACTTTTTGAAGCCCAAAATGAAGAATGGGAAATTGAGTATCACAAGGAAAATACTCAGTGACAAAGGCGTAACTTGACTAAGGAAAAATGACGTGCCTGAAAAGCCGCCGTCATAAAGTCCGTTGGCAGTCAAAAACAGTGTGACGCCTGTTGCATTGATGAAACCGGCAAGAGTCAAAAAGATAAAGTTGACCCAATGAAGTTTCAAAAACTCTGTCTTAAACCAACTTGCTAATGAGCCTTTTTGCTTTGATGTTTTTCCCATAATATAGCCTGTTTCTCCTTGTTACACTATCATATATTATAACATAGTTTATGTGATTTTTCAAGAGCAAAACCCTATATATATGTCCCTAATTTTATTATGCTCAAAATGCGCATTTTAGCACACAACAAATGCTTTATCACTCAAAAAAATGTTTTTCAATTGCCTTTTGTGTGATTTTACGCCATTTTTGTGATGTCTGACAAAAACAAAAGCGACACCTTTTGCGTGTCGCCTTTTTGTGTTGATTTTGTTGTTATGCCATTTCGCCTGACAACTCTACATTGTCATCTGCCACAACTTCGACTGGTTCATCAATAGACTCATCAATGAGTTCATCTTCTCTGGCTTCTTCATCCTCAACAACTGCATCTTCTTCGTCTTCGTTGACAGGTGTTTCTTCTGCAAGTTGGACTTTTCTTTCTGCAATAAGTTTGTCAATGAAGCCTGCTGCGATGATGACAACAAGTGTGATTGCACCAAAGATGTAAAGAAGATTTCGTGTTTGGACAACTGCACATGCTCCAATGAGAAGGCTTCCCATTTCAAGCCATGCCATATATTGATAGCCAATATAGCCGTCTTTCATGCCTTGAGGATAAAGGGTTGCTGCCACTGCGCCATCGTCTGTGATGTAAACATTGAGATGAAGTTTTTGACCATTTGTTGCTGTGACCACAACTCTGTTGGTGAGTCCTTCTTCAAGAAGTTCTTCAATGTTTTCGCTTTGACCACTAAGAATGCCACCGATACCACCGATTGCATCAAGGAGTCCACCAATATCATCGCCAAGGAGTTCGCCAAGATTCAATTCTGCAAGGGGCATAGGTTCGCCAAGCAAGTCAAGGATACACCAATTGTATGGCATATCAACGTGGCCTGTTTGATAAGCATAGTAATAGTTGCCGTCATCTGCTTGGAAGATTTCCTTTCCTCTGCCATTTTCATCAAATTCGCCTGTGTATTGCTTTGCAATTTCAGGTCTGTATTCGTATGCCAAGAATCCGTCATAGCCAACAACTGTCTTGCCGTCTTCGCCATAGATAGGTGTTGTATAGTTGTATGAATCGTTGAGGAGCATACGGATGATCATAGGTGTGGTCATTCTGCCGTTTGTGACGTATGCAATGCCACTGTCTTCATTGATGGGGATATATCCATCCATATCTTGTGTTGCATAGTTTTGACCATAGATTGCAGTGAGTTTTTCATTGCCTGTGGTGCCAATTGCACCCATGCTATTGGTCTTGAAGCCTTCTTTGCAAAGTTGCTTGTAGGTTTCGCTGTATGCATCCACAAGGGCAAGGCAATATGCCTTTCTGCCAACGTGATTGTCAAAGGCATAGTCATAGTCCATCAACACATAGTGTTGATAAATGAAGTCATAAAGTTCGTGATCAAGTTCGGTGTATTGATCGCTTTCGCCAAACCAATATCCTTCAAATGCTTCCTTCTTGTAGGTGATACTGCCAAAGTTATCTTTGGTGTATGCAATAAAGTCTTCGTCTGCAATTATATCCTTCTTTCTCAAATCAGTTTCAGGATTTGCCTTGACGGTTTCATAATATAGATTTTCATCATAGTTGCCGTTGAGAATATTCAATCCAACAAAGAGATGTATATAGTCTTCAACAACTCTTGATTCCTCAACACCCATATGATACAAGTCTTCAACAAACAATGTGCCAAAGGTTTGTTGCACAAAGAAATCGGGGAGTGCGATGTCAAAAATCAAGCCAAGACCGATTGTGAGCACAAGGCAAACAATCATCAAGATTGCAGTTCTTTCCATAATGGTGCGCTTTGATTTCTTTCTGTTTAGACAAAGAGCAACTGCACCAAACACTGCCCCCAAAACAGCAACAAGGATTGCTGCCACATAGGGCCAGAATGTATAGAATGACATTCCTTCGCCGGCTTTTGCGCCAATTACGATTGCTGCAATGAACAATGCAGGGAATGTGAACATGAAGCAGACGATTTTGATGATGTTGAGAGTGAGGATTTTCTTGTCCATTTGAGGTATTTCTTTGAACCATTGAGCAAGATTTTTGCGACTCTTTGCTGTGTCAATCTTTTTCATATTATTCCACCTCCCCATTATTTTCATCAACTTCTTCGGGGCATTCTACTGCCTCCACTTCTTCGATTTCAGCGGCGATTTCTGTTGCATCTTCTTCTATGTTGTTTTCTTCAACAACTTCGGGGACTTCTTCTTCAACCAATTCTTCGTTGACGTTTTCTTCTTTTTTGTTCTTTTTGAACAAACGTGCAAGAATGCCTGCTTGTTTTGGTGCAACTTGACCTGTTGCCCAAAGCATTTCCTTTTCTGCTGCAATATAACTCATCATTGTGAAGAAGATGATGATGCCTGCAAACATCATGAGCATATCTCTCACGATAAGCACGGAATACATTTCAGGGATGAAACTAAGGTCTGTCTTCAATTGTTGGACTGCTTGAAGATTTTGAAGTCCTTCTGAGGTTGCATGTGTGCCATCGCCAAGTGCCATGCCGAGAAGTTGGCTTCCTGAAAGTGAGCCGTGAAAACTGCCTTCATACTCTGCTCTCTTGAACTTTGCAAATGCTGCTTGATAGTCCATCATTGCCTTTTCGGCAAGAACTTCGGGATTGAGTGTTGTGTCAACATAGAAGTTGTATTCGGGTTCAAGGATGGGTGAACGATACCAGTAAAGGGTTTCAAGAATGCCTGCGAGCATATTTTCCATGCCTACAAGTGAATTGTCGTCTGCTTTTGCTGTGAAGCCAACAAGTGTGAGCACTTCTGCAAGCATACCGTTTGAGATGCCGATTTCATCAAGAAGTCCTTTGATTGTTGCTGTTGAAAGTGTATCGTCAATGGCAATGATCAAGTCTTCTGTTCTGTTGGGAAGATTTTTCACAATCAATGTGAGAGTGGGATCTGTTGTGATTTGGATTGTCACGTTGACAAGATCACTAAGGTTTGTTTTCAAAAATTCAAGTGTTTCGGGCAATGTGCCACCCAACACCATGTCAAGTGCTGCGCCAAGAGTGATTTCATCAAAGCCTACCATACCCAACAAAGGAAGCAAATCTTTGACAAGGCTTGCACTGCCAAGGACGCCACCAAGTTCTGCAAGAACATTGTTGAGTTCTGCAATAGTCAGTGAGTGACCTTCTGCATATGAGATTTCTCTTGCCCAAAGTTCTTTTTCTGCTTCGGTTGCATTTGCGCCTGTATATCTATCTTCAAGACGTGCCATTGCATCTGCTTGGATTTGTGCACGGAGTTCTGCTTCTGTGCCGGTGTATCCTGTTGCCTTGAAAAGTGCTTTCATATCTTCTTCTGCTTGATAATATTCTTCGAGAATATTAAGTGCAACTTCAACACTGAAAATGTAGCCGTCTGCAAGCATACCATTTTTGTTGTAATATGCTCTGCCGTAATGTCCGTCTGTTTCTTCAAGGGTTGCTTTGTCCCCAAGATACCAAACGTAGCAATCAACATTTTCCTTGCTGTCAGGGCTGACTTGTTGGATATATTTGACACAATAGTAGTTGCCCTTGTATGTCTTGGTGATTTTGCCACTCATGCTTGTAAGGACAATTTCATCTCTCCAGAAAGTGCCATAGGGCTTGTTGCCTGTGGGTGTCTTGATGAGAATATGGTCATAGTTGTCAATGACGCCATCTTCATTGTAGTCAAAGCCAAAATCATCATAGCGAAGGCCTTCATTTTCAAATGAGCCTGCTGTGCTTTGATACATTGCTCCGTGATAAGGCAAGTTGTACACTGTGCAGAATTGAAGCATTTGCTTTTTGATTTCATCAGTGTATGACACCTTCATTGATGAGCCATCAGGATTGTTGCCATTGCTGGTTTGAGTGCGATAATAGGACAAATGTGTCTTGTAATCCTTGACCACAACTCCTTCGGGGGCTGTTTCTGCAAGATTGTCAAGTTTTGCCGTATATACGCCATCAATGATAAACATAGGAAGCAACAAAATCACAAGCATTGATGCCATGACGATGACAACTCTTGTGTTTCTGTTTTTGACAAGATAGTTGCAGATGATCTGCACAATCACTGTTGCTGCCCAAAGAGCCAGTGCAATCCAGATTGCATACATTGCAGGGGATGTGAAAACTCGTTTCAAAGCAATAAACAGTCCTGATGCAGGTCCCATAAAGGGTACGTGTCCGTAGTTTTGCATTGCAAGTGACAGTACTGCAAGGAAGAAAATTGGAAATCCCAAACAATAATAGGCAATTTTCAAAACGTGGAAAAGTTTTGCCTTTTTTTGCTCCATAATATTCTCCTTCTACTCCGTAATACGTGCTTGCACACGTATGCACGAATAAATTATTTACAAAGTATATAATATACCGAGTAACATTATATCAAAGTCCAACAAGTTTTACAATATGAATTTTTGACTTTTTCGACTTTTTTTATCTCTTGTTGAACATTTTTTTGTCTAGAACGAATATGTTGTATTGCAAATTTGAAGAATGGTGCTATAATAATTCCATATCCCAAATGGAATTTTTGGAGGAAACATGTCTTATATTCAAGAAATTATCACTAAGACAGCAGAAAAAAACCCAAATCAACCTCAATTTTTGCAAACAGTTGAGGAAGTTTTGACGTCAATTGCTCCTGCTGTGAAGCAAAACGAAACAAAACTGCGCAAGAATGTCATCCTTGAACGTCTTGTAGAGCCCGACCGTCAAATCATATTCCGTGTTCCTTGGATGGATGACAATGGCATTTATCACGTCAACACAGGCTATCGTGTCCAATTCAACAATGCAATCGGCCCATACAAAGGTGGCTTACGCTTCCAAAAAGACGTCAACCTTGACACAATGAAGTTCCTTGCATTTGAACAAACATTCAAAAACAGCCTTACTTCTCTCCCTATGGGTGGTGGCAAAGGTGGCAGTGACTTTGATCCTGTCGGCAAGAGTGATGACGAAATCATGCGCTTCTGTCAAAGTTTTATGACCGAACTTTATCGCCATATCGGTCCAAATATGGACGTCCCTGCAGGGGATATGGGTGTTGGTGGCAGAGAAATCGGCTATCTCTTTGGACAATACAAAAAGATTGTTGGGGACTATGAAAACGGTGTTCTCACAGGCAAAGGTCTCTCATATGGTGGCAGTCTTATTCGCCCCGAAGCAACAGGTTTTGGCGCAACATATTTCCTTGAAGAAGTGCTCAATCGCAAAGGCGAATCCATTGAAGGCAAGACATTTTGCTTGTCCGGTTTTGGCAATGTAGCATGGGGTGCAGCAAAGAAAATAAGCGAACTTGGTGGCAAAGTTCTCACCCTTTCAGGACCTGATGGATACATCTATGACAAAGACGGTGTTTCAGCAGAAAAGGTGGATTATATGCTCGAAATGCGTGCATCAAATCGCAATTTGGTCAAAGACTATGCCGACAAGTTCGGTTGCGACTTTGTTGCAGGAGCAAAGCCTTGGGGCAATGTGAAGGCAGATATCTATATGCCCTGCGCACGTCAAAATGAAATCCTTCTTGACGATGCAAAGAAGATGGTTACAATGGGTGTGCCCATCCTCAACGAAGTGTCAAATATGCCCACAACCAATGATGCTCTTGCATATTTGCAACAAAACGGCGTGTTGGTTGCTCCTTCAAAAGCAGTCAATGCAGGTGGTGTTGCAACAAGTGGTCTTGAAATGAGCCAAAACAGTGAGAGATTGTCTTGGAGCGCAGATGAAGTTGACCGTCAACTTAAATCCATTATGAAAGGCATCCACACTCAAATCACCGATGCTCTTGAAGCATATGGCATGGACTACAACCTTGTGGCAGGTGCAAACCTTGCAGGATTCAAGAAAGTTGCAGACGCAATGCTTGCCCAAGGAATATATTAAAATGTAGAATTTTGGTGCACTGCAAAGCATTGACTTTACGTTTGCACCATGTTATAATCAATAAAAATCAAGATTTTTATGGAGGCAATTATGAAGCACATCAAAACTTTGAAAACACGTGACCTCTGCGCAAGCGCAAAAAACGGCGGTTGTGGTGAATGTCAAACATCATGCCAATCAGCATGCAAAACAAGCTGTGGCGTAGCAAACCAAAAGTGCGAAAACACAAAAAAGAACTAATTTAGCACAATCCACTCAAACCCGCCTTATGAAAATGGGGCGGTGTTTTTTTATGATATGATACATCAATTTAAACAAGCAGGGCTTGCAATCATTGTTGACGTCTTCTCTGGCTCAATCCATTTGGTGGATGACGTGGCTTACGATATTATTGCCCTTTATGAAAGCAACTCAAAAGAACAAATCATTGACACCCTTGCAGAAAGATTTTCAAGCGAGGGAGTTTCTCGTGAAGACATTGGCGAGTGCTACGATGAAATCACTGAACTCAAAGAGCAAGGCAAACTCTTTGCACCTGACACTTTCTCAAATATTGCAACAAGCCTGAAAGAAAAAACTTCAGGTGTTGTCAAGGCTCTCTGCTTGCACGTGGCACACACATGCAACCTCAACTGCTCATATTGCTTTGCAAGCCAAGGCAAATATGCAGGGGAAAGAGCCATTATGAGTGAAGAAGTCGGCAAGCGTGCCCTTGATTTTCTCATTGAAAACTCTGGCACAAGGCACAACCTTGAAGTGGACTTCTTTGGTGGCGAGCCTTTGATGAATTTTGACGTGGTCAAAAATCTTGTGGCATATGCTCGTGAAAGAGAAAAGGAATGTGGCAAAAACTTCCGTTTTACTTTGACAACCAATGGTGTGCTTATTGACGATGACGTCATTGATTTTGCCAACCGTGAAATGAGCAATGTGGTGCTGAGCCTTGACGGACGAAAGGAAATCCACGACAGATTCCGTGTGGACTATGCAGGCAAAGGCAGTTTTGACAAGATCGTGCCCAAGTTCCAAAAACTTGTTGAAGCACGTGGTGGAAAGGACTACTATATGCGAGGCACTTTCACCCATGCCAACCCCGACTTTGTCAACGATATTCGCACAATGCTTGATCTTGGCTTCAACGAACTCAGCATGGAACCCGTTGTTTGCGCTCCCAATGATCCCTCTGCCCTCACAGACAAGGACCTTGAAGTGGTTATGGCACAATATGAGGAATTGGCAGAACTTATGCTTGAAAGAAGAAAGGCTGGCAAACCCTTCACTTTCTATCACTATATGATAGATTTGAGTGGTGGCCCTTGCATCTTCAAGAGAGTGTCCGGTTGTGGCAGTGGCACAGAATATATGGCAGTGACACCTTGGGGAGATTTGTATCCTTGCCATCAATTTGTTGGGGATGAAAAGTTCAAACTTGGGGACATCTACAACGGAGTCACCAACACCGATCTTCAAGGCGAATTCAAAAAGTGCAACGTCTATGCTCATCCCGAATGCAAGGACTGTTGGGCAAAACTCTACTGCTCCGGTGGTTGCGCAGCCAATGCATATCATGCAACAGGAAAAATCACAGGCATTTATGAAAGTGGATGCAAACTTTTCCGCAAACGTATGGAATGTGCAATCTTCCTTGAAGCAATCAAATCAATTGAAGAATAAAATGAAAACCCCAATCAAAAATTTTGCAAAAAAATACGCCCTTTCAAAGCCCGTGCGTCTTCATATGCCCGGACATAAGGGCGTTTCTTTTTTGGGTATTGAAAAATACGACTTGACCGAAATAAACGGCGCAGATGTATTGTACTCTGCAAAGGGCATTATTGCCGAGAGTATGGACAATGCAACAACCCTTTTTGGCAGTGGAAAAACCCTGTATTCAACCGAAGGCTCATCCCTTGCAATAAGAGCAATTTTGCACCTTGTCAAAGGCTATGCAATGATGAAAAACAGTGGCGTAAAAATCCTTGCTTATCGCAATGCACACAAGAGTTTCATCACCTCTGCAAGTTTTCTTGACATTGATGTAGAATGGTTGCAAAATGCACAAAATGGCATTTTAAGTTGCGATTTTGACCTGTCAACCCTTGAAAGTGCGATTATAAGCAAAAAACCGACTGCTTTATTTGTCACCAGTCCAGACTATCTTGGGCACATTGCTCCCGTCAAAGAAATGGCTGAAATATGCCACAAACATGGCGTCATTCTTGCAGTTGACAATGCTCACGGAGCATATCTAAAATTTGCAAAGGACTGTCATCATCCAATAGATTTGGGGGCTGACCTTGTGTGCGATTCTGCCCACAAAACATTGCCTGTTTTGACAGGTGGAGCATATCTTCATATAGGCAAAACTGCACCTGAATATTTTATGGAAAATGCAGTCACTGCTCTATCCTTGCATGCATCAACAAGCCCGTCATATATCATCCTTCAATCTCTTGACAACGTCAACAAAATCCTTTTGGACAACCCTAGATATTTTGACGACACAATCCAACTTGTTGACCAATTGAAAGCCAAGTTGACAGGTGCAGGATTCACTTTTGTGGGCGATGAAAGGTTGAAGTTGACATTGTCCACAAAGCCTTATGGCTACACAGGGGAGCAGGTTGCAAAACACCTTCAAGACCGTGGAATTTATGTTGAATTTTGCGACAATGACTTCGTGACAATGATGTTTTCTCCTTGCAACAGCAAAAAGGATTTCAAACGTCTTGAAAAAGCACTTCTCTCAATCAAGCAATCAACTCCTTTGACTTCTCTGCCACCTTGCGCACATATATTGAAAGTGGGTATGCCTATGAATGAGGCAATCACGGCTCCGTGGGAAGAAATCAAGGTTGATGATGCAGTGGGCAGAATCCTTGCCTCTCCCACCGTATCTTGCCCACCTGCCATTCCTGTTGTGGTTTGTGGGGAAATCATAGACGAAAAAGCAGTGGAAATTATGAAATACTATGCAATCGACACCTGCATAGTTGTAAAGAAACAAAAACATAAATTCTTAAACTTTTTAAAATCAAAAATATAATAGGAAAATCTTATGAGTGAAAGAAAATCAAACAATGTTGCCAAACGTACTGCAAAAAAGGCAGTGAAAAAGGCATACAAAAAGAATCCTAAGGCATTTATTATCACAGCCATTGCAATTGTTTTGATCATTGCAATCACTGTCGCAGTGATTTATTTTGCTTTCCCCAAAACTTGGGATAGCATTATGGATATGCTTGGGGCAAAAGACAAGCCAGACAACAATCAATCTCTTGTTTGGGGCGAAGGGGAATTGCAAATTCACTTTATTGACGTTGGTCAAGGGGATTGCATTCTCATTCTTCTCCCTGACGGCAAGGAAATGCTCATCGACTGCGCCAACTACAACAATACAAGCGCAATACGTGAGCGCACAATGACTTATCTCAACACCTACGTCACTGACGGACAACTTGACTATCTTATGGTCACCCACGGCGACAGCGACCACATCTACTTTGTTGATGAGGTGCTTTACACCTTTGACGTTGACGTCATTTATATGCCCTTCATCCTTGCAGAGCCCGAAAATGCAACCAAAGCAGAAGCAGTTGGCAATCTTCCCAAGGAAAAACTTGATCTTTTCACAGATGATGACTCATTGACAAGTGGTGTCTATGCCGATTTCTTTATTGCAGCACTTTCTGAGCCAGAAGCAGAAATCAAGTTCAACATTGGCGAGTTTTCTATCGAAACAGAAACCTACACCCTTGATTTTTATTGCTATGCCGAAAGCGATTGGGAAAACTCCAACCTTAACAGTGCTGAAAAGAAAAATGCCGTTTCTCCTATTGGCATTTTGGAATACAACGGAAAACGTGTTGTTTTGACAGGGGATAGCAACGAAATCAACGAGCCTAAATTCATTGAAAAGATTGGTGGAACGACCTTGGATTGTGATGTGTTGAAAGTTGGACACCACGGCAGTGAAACATCTTCAACAAGAGAATTCCTTGATTTCATCAATTGCGAATATGCAGTCATATCCTGCCATGCAGACGGCAACACCTTCTTGCATCCACGTCAAAACACTCTTGACCGATTCAAAGAAGACGATATGACACTCTATCGCACAGACCTTCACGGCACAATCGTCCTTGTTGTTGACGGACAAGGCAACATTGCCTTTACAACAGAAAAGACAGCCACCGAAGATATTTGGGTTGGCGCTGACACCAAGGAAAATCAAGCATAATTATGGCAAAATCGACCACACATCAATGCCCCTTTGAAAAAGGGTTGGCAAAAAGAAGAAAACTGAAAAAAGCAATCATTGCAATATGCTCTATTGTTGGAGTTTTTGCAGTGCTTGCTTCTACAATTGCAATCACAAATGCAGTGGGTGTTGACAGGCTCATAGACAAGGCAACATCCACTCCACAAGTTGAATATGCCACAGGCGAAAGACTTGTGCCAACAAAGGACGAAGACGGCTTTTGGACATTTACAACCGACCGTGATTTCAAGATTATGCAACTGACCGACATCCACATCGGTGGTGGTTTTATGTCCACTCAAAACGACCAATGGGCAATGGATGCAGTGGCAACAATGATATTGCAAGAAAAGCCTGACCTTGTGGTTGTGACAGGGGACATCGCCTTCCCTGTGCCTTACATTTCAGGCACTTTCAACAATCTCAGTGGCACGTCAATCTTTGCATATCTTATGGAATCTCTTGGAGTGTATTGGACCTTCACTTTTGGCAACCATGACACCGAAGCATATTCCTATTACAGCCGTGAAGAAATCTGCCAGTACTACGAAAGACGCCTGCTTCGTGACTTTGACTATTGCCTGTTTGAACGTGGTTTTTCAGGTGACGACAAAGGCTATGGCAACAACGTCATCAAAGTGAAAAATAGTGCAGGCTTGATCACCCAAGCAATCTTCACTTTGGACAGTCATAGTTATATTGACGGCGACATATTTGGCATTGAGTGGAAATACGACAATTTGCACAAATCGCAGGTTGATTGGTACAAAAACCAAGTGTCAACTATGATTTCAAGCAATAAAGCAATAAATCCTGACGCCACAACTCTTGACAATATTGCCTTCTTCCACATCCCCATTAGCGAATATAGAGATGCTTGGAAAGAGCGTGTTGAAGCAGGGGACAAGGACACTGCCAACGTCAAGTTGCAGTACGGAAATATGGGCGAAAGCGCAGGGGAAAAGAATGGTGTCATCACATACGGGATTTACAGTGGTATGCACAACTGCGAGTTTTTTGAAGCAGGACTTGTGAGTGGATTGCAAGCTACGTTTTGTGGTCACGATCACTTGAACAACTTCTCCGTCAAATACAATGGTGGCAGTGGGGATAGATACATCCAACTGACCTATGGCATGAGCATTGACTACCTTGCCTACGTCAGTGCCGATGAACACGAGCAACGTGGTTGCACAATCATCACTCTTGCCCCTGACGGAACTTGCTCAATCAATCCCAAAAACTACTACACCGATTACAACGGACAAGACCTTGGCGCATAACAAAAAAAAATAACAAATAAGAGTAAAAAAGCAAAATTAAAAGAGCAGGTTGCCCTGCTCTTTTTTTTGTTCACTTTGTCAAATTAGTTGAGTTCGAAGTATGCTTGGGGATGTGCACAGACAGGACACACTTGGGGTGCTGTTGCGCCTGTGTGGACGTGACCACAGTTTCTGCACTTCCATTCCTTTTGGCTTCCGTCAAGAGTTTCAAACACCTTGCCTGCTTTCACAAGTTCTGCAAGACGGCGATATCTTTCTTCGTGGAGTTTTTCGATTGCTGCCACACCACGCATTTGTGCAGCGATATCGTGGAAACCTTCTGCATCTGCTTCGTCTGCCATACGTGCATACATATCTGTCCATTCTTCGTGTTCGCCTGCTGCTGCATCAAGAAGATTTTCATATGTGTTGCCGATGCCATGGAAAAGTTTGAACCAGAGTTTTGCATGTTCCTTTTCGTTGTCTGCTGTTTCTTGGAAGATTGCTGCGATTTGTTCAAATCCGTCTTTCTTTGCCTTGCTTGCATAATAGTTGTATTTGTTGCGTGCTTGACTTTCGCCTGCAAATGCTTCCATCAAATTCTTTTCAGTTTTTGTGCCTTTGAGATCCATTTTTTTGCCTCCAATGAGTGATTTATCTCATTATACAATAGTGGAAAATAAAATTCAATATAGAAAATAATAATTTTTTAGTGAAAAATGTTTGACAAGTTGATTTTTGAGTGATATTATTGACTAGCACTTATGGGGGTGTAGCTCAGTTGGTAGAGCGCTTGATTTGCATTCAAGAGGTCCTCGGTTCGAATCCGTGCATCTCCACCATAACAAGGGGTTGTAGCTCAGTTGGTTAGAGCACGCGCCTGATAAGCGCGAGGTCGATAGTTCGAGTCTATTCAACCCCACCAACCCCTTAAACAGAGTATGACGGATAATAATCCGTCTATTTTTTTACCTTTTTTGGTGGTGTTAATAGAATTTGGGCATTCTGCCCTTGCAACTACGTTGCATGAACTATCGGCACGTCGATAGTGGCGCTCATTGGCTGGTGCAAGCACCCCAATTTCACTATTACGCTCGTTTCACTCACTACGAGTCATTTAACCCACTCATTCAATTTTCGTTTAAATTATTTGCTCTTTTGTTAATTGATTATCTTTTTATTTCTTTTTGCAAAATGTGTTATGGTGTGGTATAATCAATTTATGGTAAACATTGGCAACAGTTGGGACAAAATACTCAAAGAAGATTTCGAGAGCGATGGCTATCAGGCTTTGCGCCGTTTTCTTGCTGAAGAATACAAGCACCACACTGTTTATCCTGACATGCACAACATTTTCAATGCGCTGAAAACCACAGCCTTTGAGGACGTCAAAGTTGTCATAATTGGACAAGACCCTTATCACGGACCAAACCAAGCCCACGGCATGTGCTTCTCTGTCCTGCCCGGCACAGAAACGCCACCTTCACTTGTGAATATCTTCAAGGAAATAAAAAGCGATTTGGGCATTGCCAACACCAACCCCTATCTCATCAATTGGGCAGAACAAGGTGTGCTCCTTTTGAATGCCGTACTGACAGTGCGAGCAGGTCAAGCCAACAGTCACAAAGGCAAGGGTTGGGAAACTCTCACGGACAGTATAATCCGTCACTTGAACAAAAGCGACAACCCAGTGGTTTACCTTTTGTGGGGTGCAAATGCAAGGAGCAAAAAGGCACTCATCACCAATCCAAAGCACCTCATTCTTGAAACAGTGCACCCCTCTCCACTCAGCGCATACAACGGTTTCTTTGGATGCAAGCATTTCAGCAAGTGCAATGCTTATTTGACACAACACGGACTTAAACCTATAAATTGGCAAACATAAACCATCGATTTTGACAATATTGCAAATTTTGCAGTGTTCATCATAGACTACCAAACGGAGGCAAACGTCATCATGACCGACCAAGAAATAGCACGAATAAATGAACTGGCAAGAAAGTCAAAAACAGAAGAAGGACTGACTGCAGACGAAAAAAATGAGCAAAGTGTACTTAGAAGAAAGTATATCGACAGTGTTGTTGGCAACCTTAGAGGAAACCTTGACAACACCAAAATCCAACGCCCAGACGGCACAATCACACCTCTAAAAAAGGAAGATAAATAATCTTTTATTTGTGGTTTACTTTGGGTGATAATGCGGCAAAGGAGAGCACAACTATGTTACAAAAAGAAAGCAAACACTATATATTCAACTATCACAAAAATTCTTTGGCAGAGATAGACATTGATTTCATCATTGATTTTCAAGAAAAATGCTTTGAGCATATTACAAGTGTGTTGAAGACAACACCACCAACAAAAATCAACTACTACTTGTGTGAAAGCGCAGAAGAAGTTGGCGCACTTGTGGGGGACAATGAGCCAAACAACGGTATGGCTTGCTATCCAAAGACAATTTATGCAGTGTATAATGAAATCGCTCAATGCATAGGTTTCCACGAAGATGCACACATAATCAGCAATTTCATCAATATGCCCGAAAATACTGCAATTCGCGAAGGACTCGCAATGTATTTTGACAGACAATGGTGGGGCATCAACAACTGGGATTGGACTCTATACTACATTCAAAAAGGAAAATATGTGGGCATAGACAAACTCCTTGACGAAACCATCTTTGACAGCACAGACTGCACCATTTCCTACCCTATCCTTGGCACGTTTGTAGATTGGTTGATTTCTACCTTCGGTATTGACAAGTTTGTAGAGTGGTACAAACGCGAAGAGTTGTCTTCGACAGCCCAAGAGGTGTACAAACTCACCACAAAAGAACTTGATGAAAGGTTTGTTGGATACGTGAAGATGTTTTTCCTTGACGAAGCAATCCAAGACAGAATAAGCCAAATTATTGATCAAATGGCGTAAAAACACCAAACAAAAACCCAGTCGGCTGACTGGGTTTTGCTTTATTTATGACTTTTCTGTTTCTGCCCTAAACTCATTTATTTCGTCTTAATGATGAATACTCTTCCTCATTACAATATAATTTCATATTTGTAATCTTTCATGACGATGTCTGTTCCTCTTTTTTTGTATGTGCTTTCACCAACGATTTTTCCACCACATTTTTGAGCAACACGGTTGGACGCAGTGTTTTCTTGTCCAACAAAAATGGTCACTTTCTCTGCCCCTTGGCCACGAGCATAATCTATCATACCTTGGGCAATTTCGGTTGCATAGCCCTGACACCAAAATTTTTTATGAACACAATAAGCAATGTCATATGCTTTTTTGTCCTCACTTATTATAAAGCTGCATGTTCCTACTCGTTCTAATGAATCCTTGAAAACAGGAATCAAATAACAACACTCGTCATCTTCGCCCAAGCCTTCAAGCATTTTTAAGTATTCATCATCTATATCTTCCTTGGCTTCGTCAGGCAAATATTGGCCCATCTCTGGATTATTCCAAATCCCATATGCCCACAAAGCATCATCTTTTGTGAAGCCTCTCAACAAAAGTCTTGATGTTTCAATATCATTTATCTTCATAGATATCTCCGTAATATTCTATTTGCCACTCAACCTGTTGAAGCTTGCTTGACCATTTCATCAAATTTCTACAATAAGAGTGCTTTCTTTGCCAGACGGAGTTTCTTTTATAATTCTGCTTTTTTCAAACAGTGCCGAGCCGCCTTTTGCAATTTCGTCACCAATTTTATCGGTGCATACTGAATTTACATACAACACCTTTGCAAAGAACTTGCCTGCTTGCTCTGCATACTCATATTTTTCAGAGGTGTTCCACTTGTCGCTGTTGAAATCTGTATATACTGGCCAAAATACAACATCGGGACAACAAGCGTTCACCCTGTCAATATTATCGTCATACCACAGGTCACCACACAGACCAACCACAATCCTTTTGCCCATAAATTCAAAAGCGTGAAATCCATCACCTTCACGATAATTGTCACATGCACCTGTTTCCTTCCAGCCTACCGATACACGGCGATATACGTCAATTATCGCACCCTCTTTGTCAATGGTCATTTGCGAGCTATAAATATATTCTCCATCTTTTTCAATAAACCCAAAGGACACCCCAATATGATGCTCCTTGGCAACTTGACAAATATCCATAATAACACTGTCATCAATTTCTACGGCGATGCTCATATCGTGCTTAACGTCAAAATTCAACGCGTAAAAACCTTGCAAAAACGCCTCGCCAAAAACAACAATGTCCGCCTCTTTTGAGTGGCTTATCATTGTTTCAGTGATGACATTTTTGTTGTGTTCTGTGTCACCGTTTATATTCTCTCTTGACGCTAACAGGATTTTTATCATACTTTTTGACAAGATAAACTATTGTTTGTGCGATTTTATATATTCTTCATCATTACAATGATGCCTGCTATTCTTGACGGATATACATAGTTTTCAGTGGAAGATTTGAGTGCCTTGTTGGCAACAGCATTGACAATATCACTGTAATGTATGGTGGCAGTTTCATAGTAATTTTCCTCTGCATCAACAATACATTGATAGATTTCATCTGAACTCAAATCTTTGATATTGCCAAGATGTTTTAATGGCGAGCCTGTGTTTCCAAGATAGAAATCAAGTTTGTTGTCAATATGGAAAAATGCCGTGTTATTCCTTGTCAATTCTTCCTTGATTGATTCATCAGTAGTTGTTTCAAGGATGGTTTGTTCGTTGAAAGATTCAACGGCGCTTTTCACCGATGATACATCAATTTTTCTCTCAATCAAAAAGCCAAGAATTTCTGCAAATTCATTTTTATTACAACGAAAATTTTGATATTTCATCAACCTAGGGATAGGCAAATAATCTGGAATTACAGGCAATATGTTGTCACTTTCAATCCTTGCAAGAATATCTGACAACTCTTCCAACTCGCTTACGAGTTTTTTTGAAATCATTATGCTTATCCAGATTTCAAAGTTATGCTCTTTGAATAACTTGCTTGCGTCAACGATGCACTGCAAGCCACAGTTGTTGTTGACAATTTTATTGTGTGTTTCTTCATTGCCATGAATGGCAAAGCTGACAGTATCCCATTTGTTTCTTTTTAAGATATCAATCAATTTGTCTTGTTGTGGGTGTGTCAAAAATGCAATGCCCGTTGTGCTTCCGTGGTGGTAATAATTGCTCTTGCAAGTTTGCTCAACACGCTCCAAAATTTCCATCGCATTGGTGTGATTGAAAATTTCATTGTCCAAAGTAAACGAAATTTTTTCACCCAGTTTGTCAAACACAGGATACAACTTTTCCAAGCACAAGTAAAAGTCAGAAATGCTCATTTCAGGGGCTTTTCCTCCATTTATATAACAATGCATACAGGTGGTATTGCCCCCTGCAACCAATATGTCTATATTGTATTCCATAATTTTCTATTTATCTCCAAATTCAAACGCGGCGCGAGTATATTAGATATTGCGCCCAACATCGCATAGACTACTACTTGTCAAATGCCAACATGTTCCCAATCGGGATTTGAAAACCAATGGCAGTATACATTTTCACATCGCAATCTGCACAGCCGACCGTGAGAAATCCTACACCGCTTTGCTCGTATGCATAAGCAACAAGTTTTCGTGCTATGCCCCTGTGACGATACTCTGGTTGTATGTAAAAATCTTCAAACACTCCAGATTTGTCATAATTAAAAGTGGAATACAAAACGCATATTGAACAGCACGCAATCAGTGAATTATCGCATATGCATCCATAAAATTGTATCTGCTCGTTCTCAATCGCTTTTTGCAAACTTTTAAGTTCCTCATCAGTGGGCGCACACTCGCCTATTTCTTCCTTGTATGCCTTTTGTAATTTCACTAAATCTTGAAAGTTTTCTGTTTTAATTTTAACAAAATCCATATTTAATTCCGACGTTAAATTCTAAATTGCACAATTATATTGCACTCATCACAAAGTTGACTGCTTTTTGTTTTTTTGCACAAGCAAGGGTTTTTGGTATATTTTTGACCAAATAAAATATTTTTTTGGTGATTTTGATAAAAATTATCCCTGTGGGTTGCACAGGGATTTTTGTGTTTTAATGATTAGTCAATGGGTTTCATTGTGGGGAACAGCAGGACTTCACGGATTGAATAACTGTCGGTGAGGATCATAACCAAACGGTCAACACCCATACCGAAGCCACCGGTGGGAGGCATACCATATTCAAGTGCATTGACAAAGTCTTCATCGTAAGGTTGTGCTTCGTCATCGCCTTGTTCTTTTGCCTTCATTTGTGCTGCAAAACGTTCTCTTTGGTCGATAGGATCATTGAGTTCGCTGAATGCATTGCCAAGTTCCTTGCCTGTGATGAACACTTCAAATCTTTCTGTAAGTCTAGGATCTGAGGGTTTTCTCTTTGCAAGAGGAGAAACTTCCACAGGATAGTCATAGATGAACACAGGGCCGTCAAGATGATCTTCTACAAATGCATCAAAGACCTTAAACAGCACATTGCCCCAAGTTTCGTCTGCCTTGATTTCAAGACCTTTCTTGTTTGCCTTTTCAATGAGAACTGAAAGTTCTTCATTGTCAAAGTCCATGCCAAGATACTTCTTGACTGCATCAACCATTGAAAGTCTTTCCCAAGGTGATTCCAAATCAATGGGTGTGCCTTGGTAGGTTATCTTCAATGAATCACAGACCTTGCTTGCGCAGAAACGGACAAGTCGTTCTGTGATGTCCATCATGCCAAGGTAATCGGTGTAGGCTTGATAAAGTTCAACAGTTGTAAACTCAGGATTATGTTTAGGGTCCATACCTTCGTTTCTAAATTGTCTGCCGATTTCATACACCTTGTCAAAGCCACCAACAATACAGCGCTTCAAGTGAAGTTCTGTTGCGATACGGAGATACATATCGATGTCAAGGGTGTTGTGGTGTGTGATGAAAGGACGTGCATTTGCGCCACCTGCAAGGGTGTTGAGCACGGGGGTTTCTACTTCGTAGAAGCCTTCGTTGTCCAAAAATTCTCTAATTGCAGAAACAATCTTGCTACGTTTGATGAAAAGTTCCTTGACTTCAGGGTTGGCGATAAGGTCAACGTAGCGTTGGCGATATCTAAGTTCGGGATTTGTAAGTCCGTGATACTTTTCAGGCAAAGGAAGAAGTGATTTTGAAAGCAATGTGACTTTTTTTGCATGGATTGAGGTTTCGCCAGTACGTGTTTTGAACACGACACCTTCGACACCGATGATGTCGCCCATATCCATCTTTTTGAAGTCCGCATATTCTGCTTCGCCAAGGTCGTCACGGCTGAAATACACTTGAATTCTGCCATCGCTGTCAAGAATACTGCCAAAACTTGCCTTGCCCATGATACGTTTGGACATAAGACGGCCTGCAACAGCAACAGTCAAACCCTCGTGGCTTTCATAGTCGCCAACGATTGCCCCTGCTGTGTGAGTGCGATTGTATGATGTGATTTCAAAAGGATTCATTCCTCTTTCAACCAAATCATTGAGTTTGGCAATTCTTACCTTTTTTACTTCACTTGCATCAAGTTCTACGTTTTGATTTTGATTGTTTCTTTCGTCCATAGTAGTCCTAAAATTATTTGATTGTCACAATTTGATATTCGATGAGTGATCCGTTGGGTGCAGGAACGTGCACAATGTCCCCTGCCTTCTTGCCGATGATTGCTCTGCCAAGAGGAGATTCATTGCTGATTTTGCCTGCCATAATGTCTGCTTCGGTTGTGCCAACAATGCGATATTCAACTTCTTCATCAAATTCCACGTCACGGACAATGACTGTATTGCCGATTGACACATCTGTGGTTGATGCACCGTCTTCAATAATTACAACGTGTTGAAGTTTTTCTGTGAGTTCTTTGATTTCTGCTTCAACAAATCCTTGTTCTTGCTTGGCTGCATCATATTCTGCATTTTCGCTAAGGTCGCCAAATTCACGAGCCTTTTTAATGTTTTCTGCACACTCCATACGACGCACGGTGACCATATAATCAAGTTTTTCTTTGAGTTCTTGCAGACCTTCTTTTGTGAGATAAACTTCTTTCATATCCTAACCTCGCTCCTGCATACGCAGGAAAAATTGTTTTCAAGCACCAGATTCCAACCGAAATCAAGTGTATGTTATAATATATACTATGATTATTTATAAGTCAAGTATAAAAATTCAATAACCCTGCCAAAAATTTTCTTTCTATAAAAAACAACCCCGCCATTTAGACGGGGTGAAGTGGGCTTTAACGAAAAGACATATTAATTTTCATAAAATGTTACAGCCATTTCTTTAGGACCATCCACTAATTTATAGTAATAGCTTTCTTTGCAAAAACAATTGATTAGCACTTCAATGTAAATCTGGTTTGATAATGTAAGAGATAGATCTCCGACTCTTGAAATCGCTACTTTTTTGATGTGTGAATTTTTTAATAGATTATTAACCGAAGGCATGGAAATCGTAGCCAAGCTGTCTCCACAATAGTAAGGAGAAAAATCTTTACCCAAAAAACAATCCCAACCTGATAAATACAGATTTCTTTTATCATATATTCTAAATAGAGCCATATCTACCAATAAGCGTTTATTGTTATCTAGGGCAATTTCTAGAATTTCGTCTTCAAGTACTAAGCCACTAATGCGGCTGCCTTTTAATTTGTAGAATGCTTGTTTATTCGG
>JAZRGC010000131.1:0-4778 GCA_045643985.1 Clostridia bacterium | reverse complement strand
AGTATTGTGCTTGTTCGGGTGAAAGGATTGACACGGGAGGAAGCACGCCAAATGCATCTGCTGAAAGGAAGATTACGTTCTTTGCATCAGGTGCTGCTGACACGGGGCGAACGATCTTTTCGATGTGGTTGATGGGGTATGAAACACGTGTGTTTTCTGTGACACTGCCATCTTTGAAATCGCAGACGCCATTTTCATCAACTGTGACGTTTTCAAGGAGTGCATTGCGCTTGATTGCATTGTAGATGTCGGGTTCTGATTCTTTGTCGAGGTTGATGACTTTTGCATAGCAACCACCTTCAAAGTTGAAGACACCGTTGTCATCCCAGCCGTGTTCGTCATCGCCGATGAGAAGGCGCTTGGGATCTGTTGAGAGTGTTGTCTTGCCTGTGCCTGAAAGACCGAAGAAAAGTGCTGTGTTTTCCTTGTTCATATCGGTGTTTGCAGAGCAGTGCATTGATGCCATACCATTGAGGGGGAGATAGTAGTTCATCATTGAGAACATACCTTTCTTCATTTCTCCACCGTACCATGTGTTGAGGATGACTTGTTCACGTGAAGTGATGTTGAAGACAACTGCTGTTTCTGAGTTGAGGCCGAGTTCCTTGAAGTTTTCAACCTTTGCCTTTGATGCATTATAGCAGACGAAGTCGGGCTTGAAGTTTGCAAGTTCTTCTGCTGTGGGTGCGATGAACATATTCTTGACAAAGTGTGCTTGCCATGCAACTTCCATGATGAAACGGATTGCCATGCGTGAGTCTGCGTTTGTGCCACAGAAGACGTCCATGACGTAGAGTTTCTTGCCAGAAAGTTCCTTGGTTGCAAGGTCTTTGACTGCATTCCAAGTGTCGATACTGCAAGGATGGTTGTCGTTTTTGAATTCATCAGAAGTCCACCACACTGTATCCTTTGAGTTGTCATCCATGACGATGAATTTGTCCTTGGGTGAACGACCTGTGTAGATGCCTGTCATAACGTTGACTGCACCGAGTTCAGTTGTTTGACCCTTTTCAAAGCCTGTGAGAGAAGGATCTGTTTCTGCAAGGAACAAATCTTCATATGAAGGATTGTGTACGATTTCTGTTGCGCCGGTGATACCGTAAATGCTCAAATCCAAATTTTTCATTTTTTATTCTCCAATAGTGTTATAATCTGTTTGATACTTGCCAAGGATTGTTTTTTATACTCTAATAGTATATGACAATACTTAGCGTTGTGTATTCTACCATAAATCGTCCACAATTTCAACAATAATTAACAAAAAGTGTGAAATTGAATAAAATTATTTTGGGCAATTTGTGGCAAAAATAGTCAAAATTGATGTTTTTTGCCCTTTAAAACGCCCTAAACAAATTCAATGGTTGACAATGTTGAATTTGGTGTGTAGAATATTTATACAACAAAACCCCAACTTTAAGGTAGGAAAACATATGGCAAAACAACATATTTTGGCATTTCTTTATGATTTTGACAAAACTCTCTGCACCCGTGATATGCAGGAATATACATTTATACCAAGCCTTGGTATGAAGCCTGAAGAATTTTGGGCAGAAGCAGAAAGAGTGGCTGAAAAGGAACAAATGGACAGCATTCTTTCATACATGTACTGTATGATTGACCAAGCCAACAAGGCAGGCAATCCCTTGACAAAGGCAGACCTTGTCAAGAGTGGCAAGGACATTGAATATCATCCCGGCGTTGAAGATTGGTTTAAACGTATCAATAAATATGCCGAAGATGCAGGCCTTCAAATTGAACACTATGTCCTTTCATCAGGTCTTAAAGAAATCATTGATGGCACAACCATTTCAAAGTATTTCAAAAAGATTTATGCTTGCGAATTTATGTATGACGAAGATGGCAGAGCAATCTGGCCCAAACTTGCAGTCAACTATACAAACAAAACCCAATTTGTCTATCGTATCAACAAGGGTGTCCTTGCAATAAACAACAACAACGATCTCAATAGATCACAACCCGAAGAAGAAAAGAGAGTTTTCTTCCGTAATATGGTGTATATTGGCGATGGATTGACAGACGTGCCTTGTATGAAACTTGTCAAGCAATCAGGTGGACACTCAATCGCACTCTATCACAACAATGAAAAGTACAAGGTGCAACCTTTGCTCAAACACGGCAGAGTGGACTGGATTTTTAATGCAGACTTCTCAAAGGGCAGTGAACTTGATGATGCAGTGCACACACTCATTCAACAACTTGGCTGTGACAATAAACTTGAAGATGTCACATTCCGTCAAAAGAAGGAAATCAAGGACTAAACATCAAAACAAAACCCAACAACGAAACAAAAATATAAAAAAGAAACAAAAAAACGGACAATTGATTGTCCGTTTTTATTTTTAGTTTTTTGATTATGAAGCCGATTTCAATGTGGGATAACTGCCGTCAGCGACAATCCACAAGTTGGAGTCAAGTTTAAGTTGCTTGTTCACCCAAGTTGCATTTTGGATTGTTTCGTAGCCGGGAGTGATTTCTTGCACTGCTGAATGGATTGTGATTTCATATTGTTTTTCATCTGCATTGTACTCAACATCATCAACTGAAATGATTGATGTGTCTGCGACAAACACGTTTTGGCAAGTTGTTGACTTGTCAAGAGAGCCAAATGCTTTGCCGATTTTTACAGATGCAGTTGAGTTGGTTGAAGCATACACGTCAAACTCTGCATACACGTATGCCACTGCGCCATTTGATGAACTTGCACCTGCATTTTGTTGACCACTGATTCCACCAACATAAACTTTGCCGTTGGATTGTCCGCGTACTGAGCCTTTTGCCACCACGTATTGGATTTGACCACGATTGCCACTTTCGCAGAAGTTGACACCAACCACACCACCTGCCACTGCAATTTTTGCACCGACAGCCTCAATTGATGTGTCTGCAACAGAAGCGTTTCTTATTGCACTGCCACCTTCGCCAACCACACCACCTGCATAAGCATATTCGCCTGTTGCAACAAAACGGCAGTCTGCAATAGTGCAGTCGTCAACTCTGTTGTTGGCAATTTTGCCTGCGATGCCACCGATGTATGCGCTTGCGCCCGATGTCACTGTCATAGTGCCGTTGGAAAGGACAATCTTTTTGCAATCTCCAACAGTGATTTTGCCTGCGACACCACCTACATATCCGTCCTTTGTAAAACGTGTGTCAAGTTCAAGACCACCAATTTGTATGTCGTTGACAAAGCCACGTACATTGTGCCCAACTATGCCACCGATATGACCAAATTGTGTTGTTATAAGCATTCTAGAAAGTTCCACAACCGAACTGCTGATTTCGCCATAGTTGACACCTGCGATACCACCAACATACAAGTCCATGTCGTTTGAACCGGCAGACACAATATATGACTTGACAACCACGCCACTGACAGTGCCTTTGTTTTCGCCAACAACTGAGCCAAGGATGTATTTGTTGATGTCGGTTTCGGTTTCAAGTATTGCAGTTGCATAGATGTTGACACCCTTGACAACGCCTTCATTTACACCAATAAATGACATATAGCCGGTGGTGTCATTTGCGTTTGAAACTCTGTATTCGATTGTATGGTTGCCACCATCGAAAACACCCAAAAAGGCATTTAATCCATCAAAAAGTGTTGTATAATCATCGAGTTTGATGTCATTGACAAGATATATGTTTGCATTTTTGACTTCATCATTTGTGGTGTCAAGGCTTGTCCAATCACTTGCTGAAGAAATGTTGATGTGCCTTGTCCAATTGGCATAAAGTGTGAACACTCCGTCCTTGGTCATATCCATTGTGATATGTGTGCCGTGTAATGTTGGGTCAAGGTAGAAACTCATATCTTTTATGACGTCATTGTCGTCATTATCCTTGACGATATAAGTCCATTTGTTGAAGTCATAATCACTTGATTCGGGGTTGGTGGGTTTGATGATATGATCGCCATTTTTGATGACGATATCGTCCATTGCAAGTGTGACATTTGAGTTGGCAGAAACAAACTCAACTGTGATGTTGTCTTGTGCGCTATACCACATTGCATAGATGGTGCGAGCACCGTCATAGTTGTAGCCTTTGAGGAGTGCAATAGATGTCTTTGTTGAGCCTTGTGCAAGGGTTTCTGTCAATGGAACAATCTTGCCGTCTTCATAGTAATACCAGTACATAAAACGATCGCCTGATTTGCTGGTTGAAGGCACGGGCAATGATTGTGTTGATGAAACTGTGCTTTCAAAAGACAGGGTAAAATCCGTTGCCAAAACTGACACGCCATCAACGTCTTTTCTTTCAAGATTGACGTCTTTGATTGAGAGTGCATCGCCATAGTATTCGCTTACGGTTGCAGTGCCAATATCAAGGATATAATCCTTTCTGCCTTCATCACTGAGATATGCAGTTATGGTGTAGGTCTTAGGTTTCCAACTTGCAAAGAAAGTTGTGTTTGAATAGATTGTGTATTGATTGAAATCCACAGGGTCCCCATTGGAAAGTGCCCAGCCATCAAAGATGTAGCCGACTTTTGTGGGGTTGGTTGTGGGTTTGGGGACAGTTTGTCCAAACTCGACACCTGTGTAGCCTTCAATACCTGTGCCACCCTTTGAGTCAAAAGTCACCGAAAATGTGACAGGATCGGGGGTGTTGTCGGGGGGAGTGATGTCGCCACCGTCAGGTGTGGGTACGTCAGGGGTGCAAGCAACCAATGACAACAAAAGTGTTGCCATAAGCAGGACTAGTGTCAGTTTCAAAAAGTTTTTCTTCATATTGTTCCTATATTGTGGGCGATCGCC
>JAZRGC010000130.1:0-2770 GCA_045643985.1 Clostridia bacterium | reverse complement strand
GGTTGGGCAACAGACCAAAGAATGTTTCTAAAACTTGTTGAAGAAATTGGCGAAGTTGCCGAAATCATAAATATGAAAGCAGGCATTAAAACTACCGACAAGCCCATGTCAGTGTTGAATAAGGAACTAGGCATTGAACTTGCAGATATGATACATTATATTGTGGCCATTGCAGCCCTAAATGATATTGACTTGAACAGCATTATATTAGAGAAAGACAAAGTTGCATCAGTCAAATACAATCACACTATAAATTTGGAAGAATTTATGTTAAAAGAGCAGAAATAAAGTTTAAATGTAAAAAACAACCCCCGATTGTCGGGGGTTTTAATTTATGCTTTAAGTTCCATATGGTTGTTTGGATCAACTAGCGCAGTTTTATAATTGACATAGATTACTTGACCGGGGTGTCCATTTGGCATACGTTTGACGTTTTTGCGCTCAGTGTAATCAACGTTTTGACTGCCTTCGAAATCGGCACTTGCAATTTCTGCTGCAATTTTGATGGTTTCGTCAGGCACTTGTTTTCCTTCCGTGAAGATAATTACGTGTGCGCCATGGCCATTTTTGACGTGTAACCATATATCTCCACCAGATGCAATACGGAAGGTAAGTTCATCATTTTGAAGATTGTTTCGGCCTTTAAGAATTGTAAAGCCATTATGGACAAATTTAATTGGTGGCTCACTTTTTTCTTTACGAACTTTGCCTTTGTTTGATTTTTTGCGCAATGCGCCAATTCTTTCAAGTTCTTCCTCAATTGCCACAGATGTGCAGTCGTAGGGCAATGTTGCAAGTTCTTTTTCTATAGACAAAACATAGTCAAAAAGATTTTTGTCTTGTTCAAGTTTTTTTTCAGTGAATTCTTTTTGTCGTTTGAGTTTATTATACTTTGTATAATAATACTTGCTGTTTCCTGATGGTGTCAGGGTTTCATCAAGTTTGATTTCGATTTTTTCACCATTATAATAGTTGTCGCAGACAAGAGTTTTGTCGCCTTTTTTTATTAGATAAATATAGGACACAATAAGTTCGACATAAAGACGATATTGATCCATATTTTCGCATTCTTTCAACCTTTCAAGGTCAATGCCGATATTTTTCTCAACCTTATTTTTGAGATGTTTTACGGCAGTATTCAAGGTTTTAAGTCGTGCTTTATTTCGTATTTCGGTATCAGTCACGGAATAGAGTGCATCGTAGGCTTGGCTCATGCTGTCAAATGCACGACTTTCATGGTTTTTTAACACTTGATATGAGCAGGGTAATACATCTTTTCCGTTGATTAATGTGGGACAGAAAGTATCGGTTTCGGTGATATTTCTAAACGTATCAATGACGGATAACAAAGAGCACTTTTGTGCAGGCGTAAGTGGTGTGTTGATTTGTGAGTCAAGTCCACTTCTATGAATGATTTCTGATACTGTAACACCAGAAAAACCAGAAATATTTTCGATGATAAACTTGTGCAGGTCGCCACCTGCAAACGAATCAAACAAATCATTACACTGGGTTAGATAACTGATTTTCTTTTGTGACACTGGCTCGTATTTAACGCCACGTAGAACAACGTGATCTCTTGTTGCATCAAGTGGAAGATGCTTGACAGCATCAAGGATTGTCAAGTTTTCATCCGTGAAGACGATGTTGGAATATCTGTTCATAATTTCTGCAAATAAATAGTATGTGGCATCGTCTTTCATTTCAGTGCGAGCCTTAAACTTGACTTGCAAGATACGGTCGTTGTTGAATATACTGACACCTTCGATACTGCTTATTTGCAAATGCTTGCGAAGCAACATGCAAAGTGATGGAGCATTGATAGGATTTTGTTTTTTGCTGTTTGTGATATGGATACGTGGTGCGCCAGCATTGCAAGACACACAAAGGCAAAGATTTTTTCCGTTGTTTCTAAGGAAAAATCTCAATTCATCTGGGTCAGGTTGAACAATCTTGTCAACTCTTGCACCCGAAATCATCGTATTCAATTCTTTTGCAAGGGCAGATAATGCCACCAAATCGCTTCCCATGGTTCTATTATACACAAAAAAAACATATTTTCAATGAGTTTTCGTTGAAAATGCCACATTAAGCAAGATTTTTTGTTTGCCTTTTTGACTTGTTTGTGGTATAATCTTTCATACTTTATGAAAATATTTATATGCCGTGCAAATTCGGCAATATGGAGGACATAATGAGTTATACACTTGAAAAACTTGAAAAGAGTCAAATTAAACTTCAATTTGATGTTGATTCAACAACTTTTGCAGATGCTATCAAAGAAGCATATCAAAAGACAAAGCACAAATTCCAAATCCAAGGATTCCGCAAAGGTCACGTGCCTATGAAAGTTATCGAAGGAATTTACGGAAAAGAAGTATTTTATGAAGATGCAATGGATATCGTTATTCCTAGAGCATATGGCGAAGCGCTTTCAGCAGAAAATCTTGACGTAGTTGCACAACCTGAACTTACAGCATTCGATTTCAAAGAAGATGGCGGCGCAACATTTACACTTGTTGTCACAGTCAAACCCGATGTCACACTTGGACAATACAAAGGTCTTGAAATTGCAAAGAAAGTTGACAGAATCACTGCAAAGCAAGTTGACGAAGCAGTTGAACAAAATCGTCAAAAGCAAGCACGTCTTGTTGACACAGACAAAGCAGCAGAACTTGGCGATATCGTTGATATCGACTTTGTTGGCTCAGTTGATGGTGTCAAGTTTGAAGGTGGCGCAGCAGAACACTATGAACTTGAACTTGGCAGT
>JAZRGC010000129.1:0-10164 GCA_045643985.1 Clostridia bacterium | reverse complement strand
ACCCATTGTTTCATCAATGGACAAAGACACTTTGAAAGCACTGCAACAAGAGTTTGACTTGACCGAGAAAAGGCTGGTGTTGCTCCTTGTCCTTGACGACTTTGGCAAGCGCACAAACAATACAAAAGATTTTGCACTTTTGACTAAAATGACAGATAAACAACTCATTTTGTATGCTAAAACCCTTGTTGATGAGTTTAAACAAAATTTAGACGATGATGAAAAAGAAGAATTAAAGGAGCAATTTCTCGCTCTTGTAAAAAGAAAATAACATCACAAATCCTCACATCTCTCTTTGAACAACTGCACTCGTTTGGGTGCAGTTTTCATGCATTTTGTTTGCATTTATGCATCAAGTTTCACCCTTTTGCTCATTTTTGTATGTTTTTCAAAAAAAATTTTTGAAATCGTGTCTTATTTCATTGCTTTTTGTCAAAAGTGTGTTATCTTAGATAACAAGGAGTAAACTATGATTTTCGGCAAACCTATCAACAAATATTACCTGAGATATGGCTGGGCATTGTTGCTTGGTGTTTTATTTCTTGTTTTGGTGGACTATATTCAATTGGAAGTGCCTGCCCTGTATCGTATGGTAATCAACGGTATCAATGAAGGCGAAGTGATGAAAGACGGTGTCATGTACACTTTTGACATCAACTTTGTACTTGACCATATTTGCATGCCATTTTTCATCATTATTGCACTGATTGTTTTAGGAAGATTTGCTTGGCGAATTTGCCTTTTTAGTGCAGCACACAAAGTTGAGAAAAATCTCCGTGCAAGCATGTTTTTGAAGGCAAAAGACCTTTCGCAACAATTTTATCAAGTGAACAAAGTTGGCGACCTTATGTCCCTTTTCACCAATGACGTTGCAACAGTGCAAGAGTGCTTTGGTTGGGGCGTACTGCAAATGAGCGATGCAATCTTCCTTGGTGGAATGGCTCTCTACAAAATGTTCTCTATGAACTGGCTCCTTGCCCTGCTTACTCTCATCCCCATATCAATTATGTTTGCAATCAGTGTCACACTTGGCAGATATATGGACAAAAAGTGGGATGAAAGACAAGCAGCATTCTCTGCTCTCAGTGATTTTTCACAAGAGAGTTTTTCAGGCATTGCAGTTGTCAAAGCCTTTGTCAAGGAATTCAAGGAACTTTGGGCATTCAAAAGACTCAATCGCAACAACGAAGATGCAAACGTCGCCTTCACAAAGGCATCAACTCTCCTTCACGTTCTTGTGACACTTTTGGTTGAGTCTATCATCTGCATCATTTTGGGATACGGTGGTCGTCTTGTGTATGATGACATTTTCAATGCAGGTCAACTTGTTGAGTTTATTGCATATTTCAATGCAATAATTTGGCCTGTCATGGCAGTGTCCGAACTGATTGGTATGCACGCTATGGGCAAGGCATCACTTAGACGTATTGAAAAACTTCTTGATGCAGAAGTTGACGTACGTGACCGTGATGATGTCACAGATATTGAAGAAATCAAAGGCACAATCGAATTTAGAAACCTTTCTTTCTCACACCCCAATGCCGAATATGAAGCATTGAAGGACGTTTCATTTACAATCAATGCAGGAGAAAATGTTGGCATAATTGGACGTACAGGCTCAGGCAAGACCACTCTTGTTGACCTTATTCTCCGTGTCTATAACGTTGAAGACGGCACTCTCTTTATTGACGGCCACGATGTCAACACAATCCCTATCAAACGTGTACGTCAGTTCTGCTCATACGTGCCACAGGACAATTTCCTTTTCAGCGACACCATTGAAAACAACATTGCATTCTCTCTTGGTCAACTTGACAAAGATGCAGTCAAGCAAAGTGCAATCTATGCAGGAGTTGATGGGGATATCGTTGAATTCCCCGATGGATACGAAACAATCCTTGGCGAACGTGGTGTGACAGTGTCCGGTGGACAAAAGCAACGTATTTCTATTGCACGTGCCCTTGTCAAAGATGCTCCAATACTTATCCTTGACGACTCAGTGTCTGCAGTTGACACCAACACCGAAAAGACTATCCTTTCCAACTTGCAGGCAACAAGAAAGGGCAAAACAACCATTCTCATTGCTCACAGAGTGTCAACCATTCAGTCTATGGACAAGATTGTGTTCATTGACGATGGCAAAGTGCTTGCCGTAGGCAACCACAATGAACTTTACTCCACTTGCGATGAATATCGCAGAACTGTGGATCTGCAAAAACTTGAAGACGAAAGAGGAGGTGATTTCAATGCATGAGTACTATCCCCTTCTTGTAATAGGTGCAATTCTCGGCACAATCTCAACAGCCCTTCTCATTGCCTTCTCTCTTGTCAAGGACAAAAAGGAAGCAATGGGCTTCGACAGAAAAATCAAGGACAGTGAAATCATTCGCCGTCTTGCCAAATATGCAAGACCTTATTGGAAGAACTTTGTGCTTGTAGGATTTTTGATGCTCATTTCAATTGCATATGAAATCCTTTCTCCCTTGATCATCAAGCACATTGAAGAACTTGTGCTCCTTGATTTTGAACTTAAATCCTTATATATATCAGTGGGAATATATGCAAGTGTCCTTGCTCTCTCCCTTGTCAGCACTTATTTCCAATCATTGATACTGCAAAAGACAGGTCAAAAGATTGTGTCCGGACTTCGTGAAGACGTATTTGTCCACATCGAATCCCTTTCTCACTCACAACTCCATGCAATCCCTGTTGGCAAACTTGTCACAAGAGTCACCAACGACACCAATGCAATTTCTCACACCTTTACAAGCATAGTTGTCCAACTTGCCAAAAATATGGTTGTGGTGGCAGGCGTTCTCATTGCAATGTTCTGCTTGAATTACTTGCTTGCATTGATGATACTTTGCTTCGTGCCCTTCATCGTGCTCTTTACAATCTTCTTCCGCAAGTTTACAAGAAGGGCATTTAGACGTGAAAAGGACTGCACAACAGACATCAACACCTATCTCAGCGAGCACCTTTCTGGCATGAAAATCATCCAAATCTTCTCAATGGAAGACAAAAAGGTTGAAGTTTTCAATGAGAAAAACAACAAACTGTACAAGGCAGCACAGGAAATCATCCTTGTATTTGGCATTTTCCGTCCTCTCATTTATCTCCTTTCGGCACTGGCAACACTTTGCCTGTTCTATGTTGGCTCAAAGGGATATATTGAAGGCGCAGAGTTTATGGGACAAGCAATTTCAAGTGGAACAATCGTTGCATTCTATATGTACACATCAAAGTTCTTCAATCCTATCCAAAGTCTTGCAGAACAATTCCACAGCCTGCAATCATCCTTTGCATCGGCAGAAAAGATTTTCACAATCCTTGATATGCAACCCGAAGTGGTTGACGATCCCGATGCAATCGAACTTGATGAAGTCAAAGGGGAAATCGAATTCAAAAACGTATGGTTCCAATACGTCCCCGACACTTGGGTGCTGAAAGACGTATCATTCAAAATTGATGCAGGTCAAACAGTTGCATTTGTTGGCGCAACAGGCTCAGGCAAAACAACCATTCTTTCCCTTCTCTGCCGAAACTACGACATTCAACAAGGGGAGATTTTGCTTGACGGCATCAACATCAACAAAATCAAGATTTCTTCCCTGAGAAAGCACTTTGGACAAATGCTCCAAGACGTGTTTATTTTCTCAGGCACAATCAGGAGCAATATCACCCTTCGTGATGAGGAATTTACTGACGAAGAAATTATGGATGCTTGCAGATATGTCAATGCAGACAAACTCATCGACAAATTGCCAAAAGGTCTTGATGAAGAAGTCCGTGAAAGGGGCAACAACTTCTCTGCCGGTCAACGTCAACTTTTGTCATTTGCTCGCACAATGATTCGCAAGCCCGAAGTTATGATCCTTGACGAAGCCACTGCCAACATCGACACCGAAACCGAACAACTCATCCAAGACTCTCTTGAAAAGATGATGTCAGTCGGCACAATGCTCATTGTTGCACACAGGCTTTCAACCATCCAACATGCAGACAATATCATTGTCCTTGCAGATGGCGAAATTTTGGAGCAAGGCTCTCACAACGACCTGCTCAAAAAGAAAGGAAAATATCACAGCCTTTATATGCTCCAATATGAAAAACAACAACTTGAAAAAGGCATAAACAACTGATAAAACCCTTGTTTGGTGAAAACAATGACAAATTCAACCTATAATTATTTCGGCTCAAACCACCAAATATACGTGAAAAATCCCATATATAAAGGGGTTGAAAACATTCATGATTTATACGATGCTCTCACCCATAGTTGGACAAGAGAAACCTGCACAGCAAGGCTTCGCAATAAGTGGACTGAACAGGATTACACTTGTGGTCAATGTGCAATCACTGCTTTTATCGTGCAAGATATTTTCGGTGGCGAGATATATGAAATTCCTCTTGAAACAGGTGGTGTCCACTGCTTCAACCTTATTGACGGAATGGCAGTTGACCTTGCCAGTGAGCAGTTTGGCGACAAAGTAAAAGACCTAGATTACGCCCATGCAACCATTCAAGACAGAGAGTTTCGTATGCAAGAGCCACAAAAGAAAGACAGGTATGAGTTGCTGAAAACAAACCTCACCAATTACCTTTCAAACAACTGAACAACACAAAAAACGCACCAGTTTTGGTGCGTTTTTATTTGTTCCTCTCTTATTAAAAATAGAAGTAAGGCAACTGATTATATTCGGGATTATTTCTATACTGGTCGGGAAGATTTGTATTTGCCATATATTTGTCACGAAAGCTATTGTCGGGCATATCACATAAACGAATATAGGAGCATTTCCCTTCAAGTTCCTTGACAAGCTTGGACTCATATTGTGGGAAAGCAAACTTGTTCAAATACTCAATAAATCCTTCGTCACTGGGGCTTCTCCACTTCTTTCTTGTGGATTTTGCCTCGGGGGATTTGCTGAGCCACATGCAATATCTCTCACAATGCTCTCTCAAATCGTCTGCGACCTTATCGGGCACTGAATATACCGAGCAGCTATATGTTTCACCGAGCAATACTTTCTTCATATTTCTTTCCTTTTGTTTGTCCTATTTGGTTTTATTATAGCAAGGTTGTATTGTTTGTCAACCAAAAGAAATTACACTGGACTTATAAATAGGGGTAGATTCGGTGGCAAATAAGTGAACACAACAAACATAATTCCTATGGCAATTATCCCCACAAGGGCAAGAATATTCCACACCTTTCTGCAACCACCTTCTGCCCTTTTGAAAAGCAAATATTCAACCGCAAAGGCACATAGATCTGCCACCATAAATATGGTTATGTTGAGCCAGTCTGGGGACTTGCCAAAAGCACCGTTGTAGGTGTAAAACAATATGGGGATAAGTGTCAAGCGCACCAATATGCCGACAAGTTTGATGACAAAATAGCACTGGTATTCCCTACGGAAGAAAAACCACTGCACAACACCAAATATCAACATAGGAAAATACATTATCTTCATGTGTTGCCATGTGCTTTCATCTATGGCAGAAAATGGTTTGAAAACAGGGCTTTCCCCTGTCCAATCATATACAAAATGCAGTAGCGTGCCTAGGATTGCCACCATAAGCACACCACCAACACTCCACCAAAACAAACTTTCTCTTGCCCTAGCCTTGACTTTCATACAACTAGTGTATTTCTTCCCGCATATTTTTATACCCTCACCCTTTTTGCCCACAAAAAAAGATGCCCTTTTGGACATCTTTCATTTTTTGCCAATATTTAATACAACATTACAGCAACTCAATGTACAACAAATATCTCTTGTTCACAAGCACTCTGCCTATTGAATTAGAAGCGTGACGTAACTTGTTCATTTTTTTTGTTGGATCATATGCGATTTCAACAAAATCCCCATCAATATTTACTATTTTCCCGACATAAACCGTGCCGTATGATGCACCTCCACCGGAAACAGCGATAATTGCTTCTTTGTTCATGAATTGTTCCATATTTATCTCCAAAAAACAAGTGTTGTTGTAGCACCATTATATCACACACCAACAAAATTGCAACCCCTTTGCCACCGAAACCTACCCGCACAAAACTAATACAATCTGCCGTTTTAGCAGTTGTAATTGCTCAAAATATGAAAATCAACAAAAATTATTGACAATACTGTGTCGGTGTGCTATCATTATCAAGCATTAAAAATGCACAATATATTTCGGCATATGGAGAAGTACCCAAGAGGCCGAAGGGGCTCCCCTGCTAAGGGAGTAGTACGAGAGAATCGTAGCCAGGGTTCAAATCCCTGCTTCTCCGCCAAAATAAAAGGACATCAATCTCGATGTCCTTTTATTTTTGTTCTGCACTACACTAAATAGCAGGGATTTGAACAAGAGCGTACAAAAACAATCCAGTGAATTGTTTTTAGCGATGACCGAAGCATTGAGCAAGACATACATATATAGTCGCACTCTTGTCTTGCGAAATGCAAGAACAAATCCCTGCTTCTCTTTGTTTGTTTCTTGGCGGAGAAGTGGGATTTTGGCGCTATGCACCTGTGCCATACTACTATGGCACTGAACCCTGTCACGCCAGGCTGGCGCTCCACTTCCGTATGCAAGCATACTCGTTTCGCTATTACGCTCACAAGTTCGCTACAAATCCCTGCTATGCTGTTTATAAAATTTGCTATTTTGCTTTTCCAATTGTCAATAATGACAACAGGTGCTACAATATTTTATAAGCGACACTCATTTTGTATGTCAAATATTTTTATATAAGGTGATTATATGAATATTCTTTTATTAGGAAATGGTTTTGATTTATACCATAAACTCCCAACAAGGTATGACAATTTCCTTAATACCGTAAACTATTTATGCTACATTCCATATGATGGGTTTAACACTGTAGCAGACGTGTTTAACAACAAATACATTCAAGGGAACGATCCATTCGTTCAAGAATGTTTTTTAGCACATAAGGAATCGTACGAAAAATCCGTTTTAAACAAAAGCGAAATAGCAGAAATGGTTGATTTAGCACGAAGGAATTTGTGGTTTAAGTACTTGGTAAAAACATACAATAATCGCGAAAAATGGATTGACTTTGAGAAAGAAATAGCTCATGTATTAGATGTGTTTAAACACTTTTTTAAAAGCATAACACCTTATATGAACTATAATTACCTAGATAACAGTCAATATTTTGTTATACAACAATTTGACTTTTTTTCTTGTTCTTATGATAGTGGGAAATCTAATGGACCAAACAAGCAGGTCTATTCAAAGTATATCTTAGAATATCCTTTTGGTTCAGGCGTAAAAGTCGTAAATAAAGCAAAAATTGTCAAAGATCTTTTAAATCAATTACACGAACTAGCTAAAATCTTAAAACTGTATTTAAAAATTTTTGTGGAAAAACCGCTATGTTACATCAAAGAAACCAACTTAAATAGATGCCCAGCAATTGCATATATAGATAAAACGGTTACATTTAACTACACTACAAGTTACGAAAAATTTTATAATAGCAACTCTATTTTCCATATTCATGGCGATGTAGAGAAAAAGATTATTTTATGTATTAATGCGGATAATTCAGACAATCTTGAGTCAATAGATACAGCATTTGTAGAATTTAAAAAATATTTTCAACGAACACAATATAATACAGATAACGAATATCTTAGCTGGTTTAATGAATTAAATGATCGCTATGAGGATTTGTCTTTGGTTGTTATGGGGCATTCTCTTGATATAACCGACAAGGATATTATTGTGGAAATATTTAACAAGATGAATGAGATTATTATTCTTTACCATAATGAAGATGCGAAAGCTACATATATAACAAATCTCATTAAAATTTTCGGCAAAGAAGATTTTGATAAACTAAAAACTCAACGCAAATTAACTTTTTGTTCGCTAAATATGGATTTTACAGAATATCTCAAGCATCGTGAAATGTTATCACAAAAACATTTTATCGATAACATATTGAACGCTGTTTAATAAATATATCGGTTTACACACCGAGCTTTCCGCCAAACAAAAACCTAAACCGATACAACGGTTTAGGTTTTTGTTTTACTTGACGTTTCTAAATAGCAGGGATTTGAACGAGAGCGTATAAAAAATGGTGGACACCTTGCATTTTATAGATGACATAGCGCGATGTTTTTCTTTGAAATTCCTTTGAAAAAATATATATTTAAAATCTTTTGACGGATTTAAGATTATATAATATAATAGATTTATCAAAAAACCTTACAAAAGGAGAAAAATTATGGATAACAATGTAAAAAGATTTTTGTTGACATTCTTCCTTGGACCCATTGGAAGTATCATCATCAACCGCACAGAACTCAAACCCGAAGGTTATAGTTCAAGATCATGGTGCTATCTCCTCCTTGGTGTAATCACAAGTGGTATTTACAGCCTTGTTGCATCAATCTGCAACTTCACTTTTGACCCCAACAAGGAAAAGAACATCGGTTACGTCCGTGATGCAGCACCCGCAGCAGCACCTGCAGCACCCGTAGAAGAAGCAGCACCTGCAGAAGAAGTTGCTCCCGAAGCACCTGTTGAAGAATAATCTTTAATAAGCGATAAAAAAGCAGACCTAAATTGGTCTGCTTTTTTTGTCTTTCTTTTAAGTTGGTGTGGTCAGGCTTTCGCCATGCCTGCAAGCACCTTTTCTGCCCTAGTTTACACACTATTCTATTTTGTTTTATTTCGCACTTTGCGATGTTTATTTGTTTGTTTTTGACACATAAACTCCTTGTTGTGCTATTTCGCACGATGTGTGCGCTGAGTGATTGATTTGATTTTCTCAGCCAAACCACACTTGTTGTAACGAGATGAAAGGCGATAGCACCAATTGCCTTCGGCTTTTGATGGAGTGTTGATTCTGCCCTTTTCGTTGTTGAGTTCAATATAATCTTGAATGGGGATTACGGCAAGGTTTGCCCTGCTTGACAATGCCAAGTGAATAAGGTCATATGTTCGAGAATGCTCTACTTTTGCGCATTCTTTTTTGAGCCTTTTCTTTGACAATTTGTCCAAAGTCTTCAACCAAGACACTGTACATTCCGAATCGTGAGTGCCTGTGTAAACCACACTGTTTTCACTCTTATACAATCTTGGCAAATATTCATTGTCGTCATTGCCGAAAGCAAATTGCAATATTTTCATGCCAGGGAAACCAGTTGATGAAAGCAACTCTTTTACATCATCTGTGATGACACCAAGGTCTTCGGCAATAATTTTTGCCTTTGGATAGGTCTTGTTGATTTCTTCAAACAATTCCTTGCCGGGGCCAGCCTCCCAGTGTCCATTTTGAGCAGTTGTGTCTTTGGCAGGAATTACATAATATCCCTGAAAGCCCCTGAAATGGTCTATACGGAGAATATCGTAGAGTTTGAAGCATTGACCGACCCTATTCTTCCACCAAGCAAAGCCGTCCTTCTGCATTGTTTCCCAGTTGTATATAGGATTGCCCCACAACTGTCCATCTGCCGAAAAGGCATCTGGTGGCACACCTGCCACAACTGTGGGATTGTACTTTTCATCCAAAAGGAATTGATTGGGTGCTTGCCACACGTCCATGCTGTCGTGAGCAACGTAGATGGGCATATCCCCTATTATGACAACACATTTGCTCTTTGCATACTTTTTCAATGCTTGCCATTGGCTGAAAAACTCAAACTGCAACCATTTCCAAAATCCACATTCCTTGTCAAAGGGTTTTGATTGCTTTCTTGCCCTTTCAACGTCTTTGTGTTCATCTTTCCACATTGTCCAAGGACAATAGTCGTAATGGACTTTGAGAGCCATAAAGAGCGCATAGTCTTGAAGCCAGCCCTTGTTGGATTTTTCAAAGGTCATATACTCTTGCGCCATAATCCCATTCTTTCGTAAAAAACGGTCGTATGCTTTGCGCAAAACAGTATAACGAGTGGAAAAAAGCCAGCCATAGTCCACTTTGTCAGTGTTGTGACAATGCTCTTTCAAATCCCTTGTGGAAAGAAATCCTTTTTGACAAAGTATGTCAAGGTCGATGAAATAGGGGTTGCCTGCAACAGATGCCGGCGATTGATAGGGGCTATCTCCATAAGATGTTGGATTCAAAGGAAGCACTTGCCAACACTTTGTGCCTGTTTCGTGAAGGAAATCCACAAAGTCAAAAGCGTCCTT
>JAZRGC010000128.1:0-15425 GCA_045643985.1 Clostridia bacterium | reverse complement strand
ATTTTCAGCCCCTTGCCTATTTATGGCTGGATTTTCATCCATTTTCACCAAATTTCAGTTCAGTTTTCACAAGTTTTTCCATTGCCCTAAAACCACACCCAAAACTTTCCAACGATTTTTTTTGATTTTTTTCGTCAATATAATTGTAATTATATTTATTTTGTGCTACAATTTATAAGAAATATATCGATACAATATATATCGATTGCATCAATATCGATTGAAAACTTGAAAAATAGTTTCATTCATCTTATAAAGATGCCAAGAAATCACTGAGGTAGAAAATGAACGAATGCACAATTCCAAAGGCCACACTGGGACGTCTGCCAATTTACATAGAGTATTTGAAGGACTTGCCCAGCCAAACAAAAACCATTTCTGCAACAACAATTGCACGTGGTTTATCTTTGGGCGAAGTGCAAGTGCGCAAGGACCTTGCTTTGATAAGTGGCGCAGGCAAACCAAAGATTGGCTACGAACTTGAAAAACTTATTGAAGACCTTGAACATCATCTTGGATATGAGGAGTTGACCAATGCTGTGCTCATTGGCGCAGGCAAACTTGGCAAGGCTCTCCTTGATTACGGCGGATTTGAATCCTTTGGCATCAAAATTGTTGCAGGATTTGATTGCAATGAAAAAGAGTTCTTTGTTGGCAGAAATCAAAAATCCGTGTTGCCCATCACAACACTCAATGATTTTTGCAAGGACAACGATGTGCGCATTGGCATCATCACTGTTGGACAGGGCTCTGCCCAAGAAGTGTGCGATTTGTTGGTGGCAAGTGGCATAAAAGCCATCTGGAACTTTGCTCCCTGCACTCTTTCAGTGCCCGAAGGCACACTGCTGAAACAAGAAAATCTCGCCTTATCATTGGCACACTTAAAATCACAAGTCAAAACAAAAAAATAAACCAAAATAAACCAAAAAATAATGAGGAACAAATTTATGAAAGTTACAGTTTGTATTGGAAGTTCATGTCACATCAAAGGCTCACGTCAAGTTGTCGAAAGACTTCAACAACTCATCGAAGAAAAAAACCTTGCAGACAAAGTTGAACTCGGTGGCACATTCTGCCTTGGCAACTGCCAACAAGGTGTCTGTGTGACAGTTGATGATGAATTCCACTCAGTCAGCCCTGAAACAGTTGACGAATTTTTCGCCAAAGAAATTTTGGCAAAGGCATAATTTATGTTGTTCGTTCAAATCTGTGTCGGCTCATCCTGCTACATAAAAGGCTCGCAGGAAATCGTTGAACTATTCCAAAATGCCGTTGCTGAGCATGGCATTGCAGACGATGTTGTGTTGTCTGGCAGTTTCTGCATTGGCAAGTGCAATCGTGTTGGTGTGACAATCCAAGTCAATGACGACATCCACGTTGGCATCACCAAAGAAAATTTCAGGGAATTTTTCAACAAATACATACTTGACGCAATCAAAAAGTAGAGGTGACAAACAATGTCAAATTGCTTGACTCTTAAAAAATCCAACTGCAAATCATGTTTCCGTTGTGTGAGAAAGTGCCCTATCAAAGCAATTCGCTTTTCAGGCAACCAAGCACACATCATTGGAAATGAATGCATACTTTGTGGCAATTGTGTTGTGCAATGCCCACAAAATGCAAAAGAAATCGCCGATGGCATCGAAAAAGTCAGAGTTCTCCTTCAAGCAGGAGATCCTGTCATCGTAAGCCTTGCTCCATCATTTATCGCCAACTACAACGGTGTGGGCATAGATTCTATGCGCCGTGCTCTCAAGAAGTTGGGATTTTTTGACGTTGAAGAAACTGCAATCGGTGCAACCATCGTAAAGAATGAATATGAAAGAATGCTCCGTAACGAAGAAAGGGACGTGCTCATTTCTTCTTGTTGCCATTCAATCAACTTGCTTGTCCAAAAATACTTCCCCGAATGTCTTCCTTATCTTGCAGACGTAATGTCACCTATGCAAGCACACTGTGTTGACATCAAAAAGCGTATGCCCAACGCAAAGACAGTGTTCATTGGACCTTGTGTTGCAAAGAAAGACGAAGCAGAACACTACGAAGACATCGTGGATGCAGTGCTCACTTTTGAAGAACTTGACAATATGCTTGAAGCAGACCACATTGAATTAGAGCAAGAAATTGACAACACTGAAAAGAGTCGTGCTCGTTTCTTCCCCACAACAGGTGGTGTGCTCAAAACAATGGCACAAGATGTCCCCGGCTACACATATCTTGCAATTGATGGAGTTGAAAATTGTATCACTGCACTCAAAGATATTGCCAACGGCAACGAGCACAAGTGCTTTATTGAAATGTCAGCATGCATTGGAAGTTGCATCGGTGGTCCTGTTATGAACAGAACTCGCAAGCCCCTTGTTGGCGACTATATGAAGGTTGCAAACTATGCAGGCGAAAAGGACTTTGACGTTGAACAACCCAAGGCAATGGAACTGCAAAAGTCTTTCGTGCCCATCGAACATAGATTGCCCCAACCCAGCGAGGAAGAAATCATGAATGTCCTCCGCCAAATGGGCAAATTTAAGGAAGCAGATGAGCTCAATTGTGGCACTTGTGGCTACAACACCTGCCGTGACAAAGCAATTGCAATCATCCAAGGCAAAGCAGAAATCTCAATGTGTCTGCCCTTCCTTAGAGATAAGGCAGAAAACTTCTCAGATATTATCGTCAAAAACACACCCAACGGCATCATCGTGCTCAACGAAAATCTTGAAGTGCAACAGATCAACATCTCAGCACGTAAGATTATGAACATTCGTGCAGCAAGTGACGTATTGGGCGAACCTGTCATAAGAATCCTTGATCCTGCAGAATTCATTCAAGTGCGCAACTCAAAACGTAGTGTAAGAAATCATCGCACCTATCTTGCAGAATACAAGAGATACATTGAGCAAACAATCGTATATGACAACGACTCTCATATGATCATCGGCATTATGCGTGATGTCACTGATGAAGAAGCATATAGAGAAGAAAAATCACGAATCAATAAGCAAACTGTTGAAGTTGCAGACACCGTTGTTGAAAAACAAATGAGAATCGTCCAAGAGATCGCTTCTCTCCTTGGCGAAACTGCAGCCGAAACAAAAATCGCACTGACCAAATTGAAGGAGTCTATTGGCGATGAATGATCTTTGTGCTGACATCGGTTACAAAAGCATAAATCACGTAGGCGAAGAACTTTGCGGTGACCACGTTGACATTGTCGAAGACAATGAAAACTCAACGGTTGTGGTTTTGGCAGATGGTTTGGGCTCAGGTGTCAAGGCAAGCATCCTTTCAACACTGACATCCAAGATCATCTCAACTATGGTCACAGCAGGGCTTCCGGTTGAAGAATGTGTTGCAACTCTTGCAGCCACCCTTCCCGTCTGTTCAGTCCGTGGTGTTGCTTATTCGACCTTTACAATAATCCATCTTTTGAACAACGAACTTGCAGAAATCATCCAATACGACAATCCTCACGTTATCGTCATAAGAGATTTCGAGGAATACGATTATCCAAAGACGGAATTCAATATTGGTGGCAAAAAAATATACAAATCAACCATTCCATTGCAAGAAAACGATGTGTTTGTTGCAATGAGTGATGGATGTCCCCATGCAGGACTTGGTGGCAAATATAACTTCGGTTGGCGCCGTGAAGAAATCGCCGACTATATGCGCACTCTCGTTGCCGGTGGTTATACTGCCAAAAACCTGTCAACAATGCTGGTTGATGAATGCGACCATCTCTATGGCCACAAGCCCGGCGATGACACCACTGCTTGTGTCATCAAAATAAGAAAGAGAGAGCCTATGAACATTCTCTTTGGCCCTCCTTCAAATAGAGATGATGCCAACCGTATGATGTCCCTTTTCTTCTCAAAGGAAGGCAAACACATCGTGTGTGGTGGCACAACATCATCAATCGCAGCAAAATATCTTGGCAAGCCCGTGCGCACAAGCCTCAGTTTTGAGCGCAGTGACGTGCCTCCCATTGCATATATTGACGGTGTTGATCTTGTGACAGAAGGTGTCATCACAATGAACAAGGTCATCGAATATGCAAAGGACTATCTTGGTGAAAACGAACTTTATGAGGAATGGAACTTCAAAAAGGATGGCGCATCACTCATCAGCCGACTCCTGTTTGAAGAAGCCACCGACATCAATTTCTTCGTTGGCAAGGCAATCAACCCTGCTCACCAAAACCCCGATCTTCCCATCAACTTCAACATCAAGATGAACTTGGTGGAAGACCTGTCAAACTGCCTGAGAAAAATGGGCAAACGAATCAAAGTAAGTTATTTTTAAATATAGGAGAATTAAAATGCAAAAAAAGATTACAATCATCGGCGCAGGATCAGTTGGCGCAACAACAGCATTTGCACTGCTCACACGTGGTGTGGCAACAGAAGTTGTTTTGATTGACGTAAACACCAACAAAGCTTTGGGTGAAGCACTTGATATGAAACAAGCAACACCCTTCATCGACAACTGCGACATCTATGCAGGCAGTTATGCAGATGCAGTGGATTCAGACGTTGTCATCATCACATCAGGCATCGGCAGAAAGCCCGGTCAAAGCAGACTTGAACTTGTCCAAACAAATGTGGGCATCATCAAGCAAATCTCATCAGAAATCACAAGGGTTGCTCCCAATGCAATTTACTTGCTCGTTGCCAACCCCGTTGACATCTTGACCTATGCTTTCTTGAAATATACAGGACTCCCCAAAAACCAAGTTTTCGGCACAGGCACAGTCCTTGACACAATTCGTCTTCGTACACGTCTTGCAGAAATCTACAATGTCAACAAACAACAAGTCCATGCAAACGTTTTGGGCGAACACGGTGACACATCATTTGTTGCATGGTCAACAGCAACAATCGCAGGTGTGCCCCTTGCAGAATATGGCGATGCAATCGCATCACAATACAAAATCCCCAATGCATATACACACGAAGATGTTGAAACATACGTGAGAAAATCCGGTGGCAAAATCATCCAAAGAAAAGGTTGCACAGTTTATGGCATCGGCATGACATCAACACACATCGTCAAATCAATGGCAGGCAGTGCAGAAACAGCAATGACAGTTTCATCACTCCACGAAGGCGAATACGGCATCAAAGACGTTTGCCTCAGTTCACTTTCACTCATTGATCGCACAGGCGTCCGTTCAATCATCACACAAAGACTCTCAGATGAAGAACTCAGAAGACTCCATGCATCAGCAGAAGCATTGAAGGCAGTCATCAAAGACGTTCAATTCTAAGAGTGGTATCAACATTAAACTCACTATAAACAACAAAAACACACTATTAACATGAGAAAATTTGACACTAAAGTACAACATTTGAAATATAAAGTTCTTCGTGACGTTGCAAGGCACGCTTGGGAAGGCACACTTCTTGAAAACGTTATGGACATTCCAAAAAAACTTGCTCCCGGCAACAAAGCAACAATGCGTTGTTGCATTTACAAGGAACGTGCAATTCTTGGCGAGCGTGTTCAACTTGCAATGGGTGGGGACAAGGAAAACCCCAACGTCATCGAAGTCATTGACATCGCTTGTGATGAATGTCCCGTTGGTGGATTTGAAGTGACCAATGCTTGCCGTGGCTGTCTTGCTCACCGTTGTGAAGACGTGTGCAAGTTTGGCGCAATCACTTTTGACGGCAATCACGTGGCACACATTGACAAATCCAAGTGTAGAGAATGTGGCGCATGCGCAAAGGTCTGCCCTTTCACTGCAATCGTCAGCCGTAAGCGTCCTTGCCAAAATGCTTGCAAAGTCAAGGCAATTTCAATGAACGATGAAAAAGCAGCAAAGATTGACAACTCAAAATGCATTCAATGTGGTGCTTGTGTCTATCAATGTCCCTTTGGTGCAATTTCTGACAAGTCATTCATTGTCGATGCAATTGAAATCCTCAAAAACAGCAAATCTCACAAACCTGACAGCGATTACAGAGTGTATGCAATCGTTGCTCCTTCAATTTCAAGTCAATTCTCCTATGCAAAACTTGGACAGGTTGTGACAGGTCTTAAAAAGTTAGGATTCCAAGACGTCATCGAAGCAGCACTTGGCGCAGATATGGTTGCTCTTGCAGAAGCAAAAGAACTTTCCGAAAAGGGACTCCTTACAAGTTCTTGCTGTCCTGCATTTGTGCAATACATCAAGTCAGCCTTCCCTGAACTTGTTGATCGTATCTCACACAATATGTCACCTATGGCAGTCCTTGCAAAATACATCAAGGAAACAACACCCAATGCAAAAGTCATCTTCATTGGACCTTGCACTGCAAAGAAGGCAGAGGCTCAACTTGCCGAAGTCAAACAATATGTAGATACAGTGCTCACTTTTGAAGAACTTCAAGCACTCTTTGACAGCCGTGACCTTGATCTCAGTTCATTTACAGAAAGTTATCTTGACAATGCATCATACTTTGGACGTATCTTTGCAAGAAGTGGTGGCTTGACCGATGCAGCACAACAAGCAATGAAGGAACAAGGCATTGACTTTGAAATCAAACCTGTTGTCTGCGATGGCATTGAAGCCTGCCGTATGGCATTGCTCAAGCTGAGCAAAAACGTCCTTGACGGCAACTTTATTGAAGGTATGGCTTGTGTTGGTGGTTGCATCAACGGTGCAGGTTGCTTGACACACGGCGACAAGAACAAGGCAGAAGTTGACAAATATGGTCGTGAGGCTCTTGAAAAGACAATCACTGACGCAGTTTCAATTCTCAAATAAATCACACAATAAATTTAGTATAATAAGGATACAAAAATGGAATATCGTATTGAACATGACTCAATGGGCGAAATGAAAGTGCCCGCAGACCGTCTTTGGGCTGCTCAAACCCAAAGAAGCCACGAAAACTTTGAAATCGGCGTTGGCATCGAAACAATGCCAAGAGAAATCATCCATGCATTTGGCGTATTGAAAAAGGCAGCAGCAATCACCAACAATAAACTTCGCCCTGAAAAAATGACAGACGAAAAACTTGGTGCAATTATGTCTGCTTGCGATGAAGTGATGGCAGGAAAACTCAATGGTCACTTCCCTCTTGTTGTTTGGCAAACAGGCTCAGGCACACAATCAAATATGAACTCAAACGAAGTCATCGCCAACCGTGGAAACCAAATCCTTGGCAAAACATTACTCCACCCCAACGATGATTCAAATATGAGCCAATCTTCAAACGATACATTCCCCACTGCAATGCACATTGCCGCAGTGCTTATCCTTGAAGACAAACTTATCCCCGCAGTGAAAACTCTCATTGACACCTTCAAGAGATTGGAAGAAGAAAATGAAGGCATTGTCAAGAGTGGCAGAACACACCTTCAAGATGCAACACCCATCAAATACAGCCAAGAAATCAGTGGTTGGAGATCAAGCCTTGAAAAAGACGTTGACCTTATTGAACGCTCAATTGAACCACTCCGTGAATTGGCACTTGGTGGCACAGCAGTTGGCACAGGACTCAATGCACCCAAAGGCTTTGACGTTGGCGTTGCAAAAGAAGTTTCAAAGATCACTGGCAAACATTTTGTCACAGCATCAAACAAATTCCACGCTCTCACATCAAAAGATGAATTGGTGTTTGCACACGGTGCAATCAAGGCACTTGCTTGCGATATGATGAAGATAGCCAATGACGTAAGATGGCTTGCATCAGGTCCTCGTGATGGTCTTGGTGAAATCTTTATCCCCGAAAACGAACCCGGCTCATCAATTATGCCCGGCAAAGTCAACCCCACACAATGCGAAGCAGTGACAATGGTTGCAGTGCAAGTTATGGGCAATGACGTGGCAGTGACAATGGCAGCATCACAAGGCAACTTTGAACTGAACGTGTTTATGCCTGTGTGCATCTACAACTTCTTGCAATCAGCACGTCTTCTTGCAGAAGCAATTGTATCCTTCAACAACAAGTGCGCAGTGGGCATCAAAGCAAACAAAGAAAAGATGCACCACAACCTGCACAACTCACTTATGCTTGTGACAGCACTCAATCCTTACATTGGATATGAAAATGCTGCCAAAACAGCCAAAAAGGCATTTAAAGATAACATTTCGCTCAAAGAAGCCTGTGTTGAGTTGGGTTTCTTGACAGCAGAAAGATTTGATGAGGTATTCCACCCCGAACAAATGGTCTAATTGGAGGCAAAAATGAAAGTAAGTTATTTCCCCGGATGTACGTTGAAAAACAAGGCTCGTGACCTTGATGACTACGCCGTGAAATCAGCAAAAGCATTGGGCATCGAACTTGAAGAAATCGACAACTGGCAATGCTGTGGTGGAGTGTTTACAACTGCAAAGAATGAAGTTGCAACCAAACTCTCATCGGTCCGTGCATTGAAGTATGCAAGCGACAGAAATCAACCTCTTGTTTCAGTTTGCTCTGCTTGCCACAACGTAATCAAGCAAACAAACAATATGATGCAAACCAACAAGGAGTTTGCTGACAAAGTCAATCGCTATATGCCCGAAGATGAATATCACGGACAAGCAGAGGTCTATCACTATCTTGAAATGCTCCGTGACATCGTTGGCTTTGACACACTGAAAGAAAAGGTGCAAAACTCAATGAAGGGCAAGAAGATTGGCGCATACTATGGTTGTCTTCTTCTCCGTCCCAACAAAGTTATGCGCATGGATGATCCTGAAAACCCTACAATCATTGAAGATTTGATTCGTGCTCTCGGCGCAGACCCTGTTGTCTATGCAAGAAGAAACGAATGCTGCGGTGGTTACATATCAGTTGAAAATCCTGACAGCGCAAGAAAAAATGCCGAAGCCATCATCGAAAATGCAAAAATGGCTGGCGCAGAAATGATTATCACTGCTTGCCCACTCTGCAAATATAATCTTGAAAAATTTAGCGCAGGTATGCCTGTTGTCTATTTCACAGAAATCCTTGCAGAAGCACTGGGTGTAAAGGAGTAAGTTATGAAAGACAAATTTCTTCGTGATGAAATCATAAGAATGAGTGGTGTCAACACATCAAAATGTATGAAGTGTGGCAAGTGCTCAGCCACCTGCCCTGCTTATGATGAAATGGAATATCATCCCCATCAATTTGTAAGTATGGTCGAAGCAGGGGACATTGAGCCACTTCTCAACTCACAATCACTGTACAAATGCTTGTCTTGCTTCGCTTGTGTAGATAGATGCCCAAGAGGTGTCGAGCCTGCAAAAGTTGTTGAAGCAGTCCGTTTGACAGCAATCAAAAGACAAGGCGCAAACCATATGACAGCCAATGACATACCTGCAATCGTTGAAGAAGATACGCCACAACAATTGTTGGTCAGCGCATTTAGAAAGTACACAAAGTAAAGGAGAAAAAGACATATGCAAAGAATTGGTGTTTTCGTATGTTGGTGCGGAAGCAATATCGCAGGTACAGTTGATGTACAAGCAGTGTCTGAGGCTTTGAAAAAAGAGCCCGGCGTTGTCTTTTCAACCAATTATCAATATATGTGCTCACAAGCAGGTCAAGAAATGATCAAATCTGCTGTCAAAGAGCACAATCTCACAGGAATCGTTGTCTGCTCCTGCTCACCTAGAATGCACGAAGCAACATTCCGTAAAACTGCAGTTGCCGCAGGCATCAATCCTTATATGGTTGAAATCGCCAACATCCGTGAACAATGCTCATGGGTGCACAAGGATATAATGACAGGCACAGAAAAAGCAATCGTCCTTGGCAGAACTGCTGTTGCAAAAGTCAATCTCAACACACCCCTTATTCCCGGCGAGTCACCTGTGACAAAACGTGCTCTCGTCATTGGTGGTGGTATTGCAGGCATTCAAACTGCACTTGACATTGCAGATGCAGGCTTCCCTGTTGACATTGTTGAAAAACAACCTACAATCGGTGGCAAAATGGCTCAACTTGACAAGACATTCCCCACCCTTGACTGTGCTGCCTGTATTTTGACTCCTAAAATGGTTGACGTTGCTCAACACGAAAAAATCCGTATCTTCTCATACAGTGAAGTTGCAAGTGTGCACGGATTTGTTGGCAACTTTGACGTGACAATCAAAAAGAAAGCAAGATACGTCAAAGAAGACGTATGCACAGGCTGTGGCGCATGTGTTGAAAAGTGCCCCATGAAGAAAGTCCCCAACGAATTTAACTTGGGCATGGACAATCGCCACGCAATATACATTCCTTTTGCACAAGCAGTGCCAAAAGTTGCAACAATTGACCCCAATGCCTGCAATATGCTCAAAAACGGCAAATGTGGTCTTTGTGCAAAGGTTTGCGCAGCAGGTGCAATTGACTACACACAAAAAGACGAACTCATCACAGAAAAATATGGTGCAATCGTTGTTGCAACCGGCTTCAATCCCATCAGCATGGACAAATTTGATGAGTTTGCATACAGTCAATCAAAAGACGTCATCACTTCACTTGAATTTGAACGTCTTACAAATGCAGCAGGTCCTTCACAAGGCAAACTTGTGCGTCCCTCTGACGGCAAACATCCCCACACAATCGTTTTTGTGCAATGTGTTGGATCAAGATGTGATGCTTGCGCAGAAAAAGGCAAGGAATACTGCTCAAAGATCTGTTGTATGTACACAGCAAAACATGCAATGCTCACAAGAGATAAATATCCTGACACCGAAGTCTATGTGTTCTATATTGACGTGAGAACTCCCGGCAAGAACTTTGATGAGTTCTATCGCCGTGCAGTTGAAGAATATGGTGTGAAGTATATCAAGGGTATGGTAGGCAAGATTGTCCCCGAAGGCGACAAACTCAATGTCCAAGCATCCGACTTGATTGCCAACAAGCAAGTACATATTGATGCAGACCTTGTTGTCTTGGCAGCAGCCATTGAGCCTGACAAATCTGCACGTCCCCTTGCAACAATGCTCACAGCAAGCATGGACACCAATGACTTCTTCACCGAAGCACACCCCAAACTTCGTCCTGTGGAAAGTCCTACGGCAGGTGTGTTCCTTTCAGGTGCTTGCCAAGGTCCTAAGGATATTCCTGAAACAGTTTCACAAGCAGGCGCAGCAGCATCAAAGGTTATTGGACTCCTTGCAAAAGACAAACTGACAGGCAACCCCTGTATTGCAAGTTCCAACGAGCTTATGTGCAACGGATGCTCCACTTGCGAAAGAGTGTGCCCCTATGGCGCAATCACTTATATCGACAAAGAATTCCGTATGCCCGATAGAACCACAAAGGTTAGACGTGTGGCTTCAGTCAACCCTGCAGTGTGTCAAGGTTGTGGAGCATGTACAGTTGCTTGCCCTTCTGGCGCAATGGATCTTCGTGGCTTTGCAAATTCACAAATTATGGCGGAGGTTGATGCAATATGCAAGTAAATGAATACAAACCTTTGATTGTTGCATTCTGTTGCAACTGGTGCTCCTATGCCGGAGCAGACCTTGCAGGAAACAATCGTTTGAACTATCCTGCAGACGTAAAAATCATAAGAGTGCCCTGCTCATGCAGAGTCAACCCTATGTTTATCTTGCGTGCATTCCAACGTGGCGCAGACGGAGTTATCATCTGTGGTTGCCACCCCGGAGATTGCCACTATACATCAGGCAACTATTACACCCGTCGTCGTATGGCAGCACTCTTTTCAATGCTTGACTACTTAGGCATTGAAAGAGAGCGCACTCGTGTTGAATGGGTGTCTGCTGCAGAAGGTGCAAAATTTGCCGCAACTATGAACGATTTCGCCGAAAAAGTGGCAGCACTTGGCGAAAATAAGAGATTGGAGGATTTGAGATGCAAAAAATAACACGTGAATTATTGATTGAAAAGGCATCAAACCTTCTTTCAAATGGCACAGTTAGTTGTGTCCTTGGTTGGCACAAAGGCGAATTTGGCTACGATGTCACACCTGCAATCTTCAAAACAGTTGAAGAATTGAATGACGGCTTTGTGTTCAATGACTTCTCTGGCGCAAACTTCTCAAAATATCTTGTGTCTAAGACACAAAAACTTGAAAGCAAAATCCTTGTCTTCTTGAAACCCTGTGATACATACAGTTTCAATCAACTTTTGACCGAGCATCGTTTTGATCGTGAAAAGGTCTATGCTGTGGGCATTCCTTGCGAAGGTATGGCAGACATTTCCAAAATCAAGGCAATCTCAGGCGAAGGCATCACATCTGTGTCAGTTGATGGCGAAAACATCATCGTCAACACACTCTATGGAGATGCACCTGTTGTCATCAACTCAAAAGATGTCCTTCAAGAACGTTGTATCAACTGCAAGAGCAAAAAGCACGTGGCTTATGACGAACTCATTGGCGAAGACGGTGACGTGATTGAATCAAATCGTTTTGTCGAAGTCGAACGTCTTGAAAAGATGAGCCCAGGTGAAAGATTTGCTTTCTGGCAAAATGAACTTTCACGCTGCATCCGTTGCAATGCTTGCCGTGATGCTTGCCCTGCTTGCACTTGCGAAAAATGTGTCTTTGACAACCCCAACTCAGGCGTGGAAAACAAATCTCCTGCCAATAGTTTTGAAGAAAAACTTTTCCACATTATTAGAGCATTCCACGTGGCAGGACGTTGCACAGACTGTGGCGAGTGCTCAAGAGTGTGCCCTCAAAACATTCCTCTCCACCTTCTCAATCGCAAATTCATCAAGGATATCAACACATTCTATGGCGATTATCAAGCAGGTGCAGAAGTTGGCTCAAGAGCACCCCTTGTAAACTATACAACCGAAGATATTGAACCCGGCGAAGTTTTTGATAGGAGGAATGACTGATGTACAAAATTTCTCTTGATAAAATACAAAACCTTTTTGCTGAAATAGCAAAGAACGAAAATCTCTATTTGCCCATTGACAACACTGACGGCAGTGCTTCATATGGTCAATGGAGTGAAGGTGTTGAGTGGTCAAACAATCTCAACACAACAAAGAGCCCCAAGGACTTCTTCTTCCCCCAAACCGAAGATTTGATGAAGTTCAAGACAGAGGGCAAAAACATTGAAATCATTGACACCAGAAAGGAAGCAGAAGATTTTGTGGTGTTTGGTGTGAGAGCCTGTGATGCAAGAAGTTTCGACATTCTTGACAGAGTGTTCCTTGTAGAGCCCAGAGATAGTTTCTATGCCACCAAACGTGAACATGCAACCATTGTGACTCTTGCATGCACAAGACCTGCAGAAACCTGCTTCTGTGGCGTATTTGGCATCAATCCTGCAGAACCTATGGGCGATGTGTCAACTTGGAAGACAACTGACACTCTCTATCTGCAAGCAAACACTGAAAAAGGCACAGCACTTCTTAAAAAGGTTGCACACCTTCTTGAAGAATGTGATGACACTGCTGTTGCAGAGCAAAAGGAAGACATCAAAAAAGTCATGGACAAACTCCCTTTGAACACTTTGAACACAGATGCCTTTGGTGGTGGCAAAACCGACGAACTTTGGAACAATCCTGTGTGGGATGAATTTTCATCAACATGCTTGGGTTGTGGAACTTGCACCTTCGTCTGCCCCACCTGCCAATGCTACGACATCAAGGACTTCAAGACAGGCAATGGCGTAATCCGTTATAGATGCTGGGATTCCTGCATGTACAGCGAATTTACAAGAATGGCACACGGCAACAACCGTCTTACACAAAAGGAACGTTTCCGTCAAAGATTTATGCACAAACTTGTGTACTATCCTGAAAATAATGATGGTATCTTTGGTTGTGTTGGTTGTGGCAGATGCCTTGGCAAGTGCCCTATCTCAATGAATATCGCAAAAGTTATGAGAAAAATAGGAGGGGACAAAAACAATGACTAACCACGAAAGTTTGATCCCTGTTGTTGGTGTCATCACCGACGTAAGACAGGATACACCTGACATCAAAACATTTAGAGTTGTGACAGTGGACGGCAAAAAGGCTTTTGACCATCGTCCCGGACAATGCGCAATGCTTTCAATCCCCGGCGTTGGCGAAGCAATGTTTTCAATCACATCATCACCCACCAACACTGAATATATGGAATTTTCCATCAAGAAGTGTGGCTGTGTGACAGAATGGCTTCATCAAGCAGAAGTTGGTCAACAACTCACAATCCGTGGACCTTACGGCAATCCCTTTCCTGTCGATGACGTGTTTGTAGGCAAAAACCTTCTTTTCATCGGAGGTGGTGTTGGTCTTGCTCCCCTTCGCTCAGTCATCAACTACTGGCGTCACTATCGTGATCGCTATGGCGAAATCGACATCGTTTACGGCTCACGCAGCAAGCAAGATCTCCTTGACTATCAAGAAATCATTGACGAATGGGCAAAGGACAGTGGAGTCCGTGTCCACTTGACAATTGACAATGCTCAACCTGATTGGGATGGCCACGTAGGCTTTGTGCCCAACTATGTCAAGGAACTTGGATTTGACACCAACAAGACAGCAATTTTGTGTGGACCTCCCATTATGATCAAGTTCACTTTGGAAGGACTCATTTCCCTTGGTTTTGACAAAACACAGGTTTATACCACTCTAGAACTTAGGATGAAGTGCGGAATTGGTAAATGTGGCAGATGCAACGTAGGTGCAAAATATGTCTGCAAAGACGGCCCTGTGTTCAGATGTGATGAACTTGAAGAACTCCCCAACGAATATTAAAGGAGAAATACAAATGGAAAAAACAGTGAATATATTCCTTTTCGGCAAACAATATCAAGTCCCCGAAAATCTCACAATTATGACTGCAATGGAACATGCAGGATATCAACTTGTCCGTGGCTGTGGTTGCAGAAATGGTTTCTGTGGTGCTTGTGCAACAATCTATCGTATCAAAGGCGATCGTCAACTTCACGCCTGCCTTGCATGTCAAACAAAGGTTGAAGACAATATGTACATTGCAACATTGCCCTTCTTCCCCCTTGTGAAGCAAGTTTACGACATCAACAAGATCCCCGTAAACGAAACAGTGATGATGCAACTCTACCCTGAAATCTATGCTTGCATCGGTTGCAATGCTTGCACAAAGGCTTGCACACAAGGCCTCAACGTCATGCAATACATTGCATATGCACAACGTGGCGACTTTGAAAAGTGCGCAGAAGAATCATTTGACTGCGTAATGTGTGGTGTTTGTTCATCAAGATGCCCTGCTGGCATTTCACACCCCCAAGTTGCAATGCTTGCAAGAAGAATCAACGGAAAATACTTAGCACCCGGTTGTGGACACCTTGAAGACCGTGTCAAAGAAATCAAAGACGGCGACTTCAAAGATCTCATTGAAGCACTTATGCAAAAGCCTATTGCTGAAATGAAGGAACTCTACAACAACCGTGACATCGAAAAGTAAGGAGGTAAAGTAAATGTATTCCGAACAGTTTCAGAATTCTATTGCCCTCGTTGAAGCGGCAAGAGATAAGAATATAGCTCTCGAGCCCACCAGAATGACTGCAGAGCAGAAGGAAAAGGTGCTTGCTTCCT
>JAZRGC010000127.1:0-3854 GCA_045643985.1 Clostridia bacterium | reverse complement strand
TGTGTTGAAGGTTTCATCAACTGCTTTTGCCGACCACACTGTTGATGGAGTGTCCCACATATCTTTGTGAGTGCCAATCTCTTTGACTGAGCCATCTACAAGCACCATTGTTTTGTCCCCAAATCCTAGTGCGAAACGGGGATTGTCTGTGGCAAAAATCACTGTTGTGCCTTGATTTGAAGCAAGGTCATACAGGACTCTTGACACTTCATCAAACAGGAAATCTGCCTCTTTGGTTGGAAGATCTTTGAGAAAGTCATCAAGAAGAATAAGGCGTGCATTGCGCATCAAAATCCTTGCAAGAGATGTCTTTCTTTTTTCAACCAATGTCAAGTTTTTGGCACGAGTTTTGAGCACTGAAAAAAGCCCAAACTTCTCTGCCACTTGCATAACTTTTTCGGCAATCTCAACCTTGTTTATACCACGTATTTTCAATGGGTATGCAAGGTTGTCAAAGACTGTCTTATTTTTGAACAATGCGCCATCGTCAAAGACCATAATTATGTCTTGATTTTTGGCGCAAATTGTCTTGCCGTCAAGGGTGATTTTTCCTTCATATTCTTCTATGCCTGCAATGGTCTTCAAAAGGGTTGTTTTGCCACTGCCATTTTGACCTAAAATTGACAAAATTTCCCCATCGTTGATGGTCATATCCAACGTGCCAAAAAGTCTAGCACCATAGGAATATTGTTTTGTCACGCCTTCAAGTTTCAGCATAAAAGATTGTCCTTTGGCTTGTTGGCTTGAAAAGTATCAAAGCCAATAAACAAGCAAGCCCTGCTCCGTTTGGAGCAAGGTTGCTTTCTTGTCTGTTAGATGATGAATCTGTCTTGTTTTTGAGGTGCTGATTCAAGTTCCTTTTTCTTTTCTTCGTAGCCTTTACGGTTGAAAAGTGCATAGGTTGCATTTTTGCCTTCTTCGACACCGGGTTGATTGAATGTGTCGATGTTGAGCATTGCACCTGCATATGCTGTTTCAAGTTGGAAGAACCAAAGGAGTTGACCAACTGTGTTTGCATTGACTTCGTCAAGGATGATTGTATTGTTCATGTGCTTGCTCTTTGTCAGTGCATATTCTGTTGCTTTTCTTTCGGTGTTGAGAAGTTCGCCCATTGTATGTCCACAAAGGAAGTTGACATCAGGGAATTCCTCTGCTCCGTCTGCGATGACGACATCGCCACGGAATTTGTCCACTGCGATCATTGTGATGACTTTGTCAAAAGGACCTTCGGTGTAAAGTTGGACTTGTGAGTGTTGGTCTGTGACACCGAGTGATTTGACAGGTGTTTGTCCAACGTTGACAACATTGCCATTGAGATCGATTGCCTTGCCAAGGCTTTCGCCCCAGAGTTGGCAATACCAGTCTGCGATATAACGAAGGCTGTCTGCATAGGGCATCATAACTGAGATGTTTTTGCCCTTGCTCATTGCGATGACTTGAAGGAGTGCTGCCATAAGTGCAGGGTTTTCATAAGGATTTGCGCTGACACATGCCTTGTCCATTTCCTTTGCGCCTTTCAAAAGACCTTTGATGTCGATGCCAAGGACTGCTGCGGGAAGAAGACCAACAGGACAAAGTTCACTAAATCTGCCACCAACTCCATCGGGAATGTAGAAAAGTTTGAAGTTTTCTTTCTTTGCAAGTTTGATAAGGTTGCCCTTTGCTGATGATGTTGTTGCAATGATATTCTTTTGCCATCCTTCACCGATTGCCTTCTTGAGGATGTCGCTGATGATGAGATATTGGCTCATTGTTTCTGATGTTGCGCCACTCTTTGTGATGACGTTGAACATTGTGCGTTTGACGTCAATTACGTCAAGGAGTGCAAGCATTCTTTCGGGATCAACGTTGTCTTCTACGAAGAACTTGACACCTCTCTTTTCCTTGGGAAGGTCGTTGTAACGGAAATGACAAAGTGCATTGAATGCTGCCATAGGGCCAAGTGCACTGCCACCGATGCCAAGGACAACAAAGTTGTCATAGTTGGCTCTTACATCTGCTGCTGTTGCAATGATGTCGTTGACGATTTCATCTTGATTGTAAGGAAGTTCTGCCCAGCCAGTCATGCCTGTGCCACGCTTGTCTTCAAAATAATCAAATGCTGCTGCTGCAACTTCTTTGACTTGTTCAATGTCTTGAACTGAGATGCCTTGTTCGCCGATGAAATCGGTCATCATGTTGTTGAAATCAAATTTAATGAGCATAAATGCCTCCAATGATATTGTTCAAATATTTCACACTCTCGCCTACTTCATCGTAGGAAGAATAGTCTTTTGCATATTGTTCAATGATGAGTCCACCATTGTAGCCGTCCTTTTGCAGACGGTTGATGAGTTTGTCAAAGGGGAAAACTCCCTTGCCAACCATACATATGTTACCGTCAATGTCGTGGTCACATAGATGCACGACTTTCAGCCTGTCGCCTATGACGTCAAGATACTCGTTCCAATCATATCCACTTTGCCATGCTTGCTTGATGTCAAGTGTGACACCTATATTGGGCGCACATTCCTTGACAACCTTGAAGAAGTCCGGAGTTGAAAATGCACACCAATGCACTGTTTCAAGACACAGGGTTATGCCATATTCAAGGGCAATATCCCCAAGTTCCTTCATTCGATTGCCAAAAAACACGGGATCTATCTTTTGAGTCTTCTTCATCCTTGTTGAGCCGTGGAAAGTGTAGTACTTTGCGCCAAGGATTTGCGCTGCACGGAGAACTTTGCGAAAGAAGAACTCTGCATCCTTTCTTGTCCTTTCTGCTTTGTTGAAAAGTTGAGGCTCAAAGGCAGTGGACAATGCGTGAATTGAATATATCTCAACGTCACCTTTTTGGGCATTGAGAAGATGTGCGAACTCCTCATCGAATTCGCTGTATGTGGTGAGAAAAACTTCTGCAATTTTTCCCCCATTGCGCCAAATGACCGAGAAACAATTCTCGGTCACCAGCTTAGTAAAATATGTTGCAGTTGAAATGCCAACACGCATTATTCTTGGGTGTCCTCAATTGTTACCACAGGTTCGTGGTTTCTTTTGTTTGCTTTTTTCTTGCCAAAGCCTGCACCTTTTCTGCCCCAGATTGACTTTTGCTTGCGAACTTGTCCAAGGAGTTTGGGGATCACAAGGTCAAGGTTGGTGTAAGGTGAATCGGTTTGAGCAGTTGCACGATAAGTCAAGCCACGTGTTGAAACAACACAATCTGTTTCATAAGTGTCGCCTTCAAGTGTCACTGTAAATTGGACTGTTGCATTGTCATCGTCCTTGAAGTATTTGTCAAGTTTGCTGCATTTCTTCAAGGTCATATTTGTAAGTCCATCACTTACCGTATAGTTTTTGCCGAAGATTTCAATGTTGAGTGCGCTTTCGTTTTTCATATCGAATACCTCCTGAGTTTTTCTAGCATTATTATAACAAAAAATTTTTGTTATTTCAATACCGAATTTTCAAAAGGTGCGATTTTTGTCAACTTTTTCTTTCTGTCGGCTGTATTGTTTGTTATTTTACAACCTTATAGGTCAGGTCAAAACCTTCAAAATCAACACGGATTGTATCACCATCTCCAAGTGCTCCTGTCAAAACCATTTCGCTGAGTTTGTCTTCGACAAGACGTTGGATTGCACGTCTTAAAGGTCTTGCACCATATTCTTCATTGAAGCCTTGTGACACGATGTATGTCTTGGCTCTGTCTGTCAAATCAAGGACAATATCCTTTTCTTCAAGACGTTTTTTGAGCCCTGCAAACATAAGATCTGCTATGACTTCGATATTTTCTCTTGTCAAACGACGGAAAATGATTATTTCATCAATTCTGTTGATGAGTTCGGGCTTCATTGCATCTTTCAATGCTTGCATTT
>JAZRGC010000126.1:0-16966 GCA_045643985.1 Clostridia bacterium | reverse complement strand
CAAAAAGAATTTCTACAAAGTTACAGTAGAATAAGAAATCAATCACAAATTGGGTGTGGCAAAGTGAAGTGTTATAGTTATGCAGACGGCACGTTTGAAGCAGTGTATGAAATCAAACGTTCCAAATTTATTGCAACAGTGTCAGGCGAAGTTGATGCAGAAACGGCAGAAGACTTCGTCAAATCTGTCAAGAAAAAATATGCAGACGCCACTCACAATTGCTATGCCTACATCAGTGATATAGGCGGACAAGCAACAAGATTCAGTGACGATGGCGAGCCCAGTGGCACGGCAGGACAACCCATCCTTCAAGTGCTTCGAAAGAAAGGTCTTGTGCGCACTGCTGTTGTTGTCACAAGATATTTTGGTGGCATAAAACTTGGCGCAGGTGGCCTTGTTGGAGCATACACCGAGAGCGCAGTTTTGGGGCTTGAAAGTGCAAAAATTTCAACCAAGACAAAATGTGTTCAAATTGCAATATCCATAGATTATCCACTCTATTCGTCAGTTGAAAAGTTGATTTGGCGCAATAATTGGATTTTGGACGACACAGAATTTCTTGATGGAGTATGTGTCAAAATATGGGTGAAGGAAGATGATGTTGACAGCGCACTTGCCCTCATCAAAGAAACAACTCTTGGCAGAGCAAACTGCATTGTCAGTGATGAAGCCAAGTTTATAAAAACCTAAATTATGCCACGTACACGTGGCTTTTTTGTATGAAAGAACTCACTCCCGAACAACTGAAACAAAAGTGTTTTGACCAAGCCGTAAAGTACTTGGCGATTTCTCCACGCAGTGAGCAGGAAGTCAAGGACAAACTTTATGAAAAAGGCTATCACAGGGAGCAAGTTGACTATGCAATCGAAAGGTGCAAAGGGTATAAGTATATCAATGACGAAGCCTACACACGTTCATTTGTAGATTACTATTCTCACAAAATGGGCAGAAAAATGCTCCTATACAAACTGACCAATGAAAAAGGCGTTGACAGCACTCTTGCCACCAATATGATTGCCGACCTTGTCAGTGATGAAGTTGAGATTGAAAAGTGCCAAAATATGGCGCAAAAATATATCAATAAAAAGCGAATTGCCGAAAGAAAGGATTTGCAAAAGGTTGGCGCATATCTCTATACAAAAGGTTTTGAATGGAATGTCATCAATGTGGCACTTTCAAGTTGCATACTCCACCAAACTGACGCCATTGATTTTGATGAGGATGACATTTGATTTTTTATGATTTTAGTCATTGTTTGTTGAAAATGCTGTGTTTTTTGCTTTTCGTGCAAAATAAAGGCGTCTATTTTGCTTTCAAGTAGTTTTTATATGGATGAATATGTTTTAGAATGTATCCATTGAATTTCTGTGAAAACCCCACAGTGTCAAGAATAATATAGAAAGCCCAACTGGGCGAAGGAGAAAAAATGAATTTGCTTTTATCGGCAAAAGGCAGCGGAGACAAGATCAGTTTGATTGTCGTATTCGTGTTGATGGCTTTTGGTCTTGTCGTGCTTTTGACATGGGCTATAGACGGTGTAAATAGAAAAAGATTGCACAAAAAGGTACTTAACAGTCCAAATTCAATCGCAAGAAGTGCTTATTTTGTAAGATCAAAGTATTTGGGTGGTCATTCAAGCGCCAACAGTAGCGGGGTTGTGAGCGCAAAATCTTTGTTCAATGTGTATGTCAGTTATAGAGATGACAATGGCAATGAAGTGGTGGCAAAGGCTGTCCAAAGGTTCACAACCAAAGAGATGAACCATTTTAGGGCAAAGAAATATTTGACCATAAAAACCCTTGGCAAGCATGTCATCATTCTTGACGATGCAACCAGCCCTATTACACCTGACATGTTTGACACTGTCAAGAATGCACAAATGCACCATGATCCCAGATTGGCAGAGCGAACCAAAGAAAGTGACCTTCCACCTTTTGTAGGCACAATTACATATAAGGGCTTTGTTATTTTTAGTATCATTTTGGCACTTATAGGTGCAGGTGGCATAGTGGCAATGGTGATCCTTGCATTTGTAAATATTGATGAAGCATTTACATATATTTTTGGAATAGTTCCATTTGTAATGTTGCTGTTGGTTGCTTTGTTGGTGACAAAAGGCGCATGGATGGATATCAATGCTTTGAAAAACGGCACACCGGGCAAAGCAAAGTTGGTGAGGCTTGACAGTTATCTTTCAGGTGGCAAACATCGTGAAACTGTCATGAATGCATTTGTCTTGTTCGAAGGGGAAACTCGCAGGATTAGGGTTCAATCTGCTGAACTGTATGTTTACCTTCAAGACTATTTCTTGAACAAAGATATACCTGTCTGCACCTTTAAGAAGCACATTGTCATCGACTATCGAAAACTCTACACAAATGCAGACCTTTGATTGTGACTGCACAAGCATTTGATTGGCGCACAATCAACACAAATTCACAAACAAAAAGAGAGCGTAATTCGCTCTCTTTTTTTGTTGAATAAACATTGTATTTGTGTATCGGTTGATTGTTGGCAAGCAGTTGTAATTTGATTGTGGAACAGGGTAGGTAGCGGATGCTAAATTAACCGTATGCGCGCCAATCAGCCTTTGTGCTAAATAAGTCTTACATAAAATTTAGGCGTCAAATAAGCAGTATATATAATTTAGGTGTCAAAGAAGCCGAGAGATATAAGCAAAGCCTCGTTGACCTTGGTCATTTCTATGTTTGGCAATTCGCCAATCTTTTCTTTCAAACGTTTTTTGTCTATGGTACGGATTTGTTCAAGAAGCACAATGCTGTTTTTTGGCAAGCCGTACTTTTCAGCAGGCAGTTGTATGTGAGTGGGCAGTTTTGCCTTTTCAAGTTGGCTTGTGATGGCTGCAGCGATGATTGTAGGGCTATATTTGTTGCCAACATCATTTTGTACAACAAGGACAGGGCGCACACCACCTTGCTCACTGCCGACAACAGGAGAAAGGTCTGCAAAATATATCTCACCACGTTTTATCATTTGCATACCACCCATTGTTGCCAAAAAGCAAGATTTATATCCCTAGTACACTATGAAATCTTTCTTTCAAAAGGTGATGACTGCAAATACATTCCGTGTATCAAATCAAAGCATAAATCAACAAATAACCTGCCAAATTCAGCCAAAATCGTACATTTTCGGCTGTTTTGACATAATGTTGTAAGGATTGACAATAAAATTGATAAAACCTGTATTTTGTGCAGATTTCAACAAAATACACGATATGTGTTCGGTACACAAAACGTGTATAGCGCTAAAAATGGCCATAAAATTAGGTATTTATTGCTATGCAATAAAATTTTGGAAAGATATTTGGAGAGATATATGAGAGTTGGAATTGTAGGATATGGCAACCTTGGCAAGGCAATTGAAAGGATTGTCAAGGACTCAAATGATATAGACCTTGTTGGGATATTTACAAGGCGCAATCCAAATGATGTGAAATCAGCCTATTGCACGCCAATATATCGTCAAGATGATGTTGAGTTGTTCAAAGGGGAAATTGACTTGTTGTTTCTTTGCACAGGCTCGGCAAAGGATTTGAAGGTGTTGGCAACAAGACTAGGGCAGAATTTCAACACTGTTGATGCCTATGACAATCACAAGGAGATGAGAGAGTATGTTGCCACCCTTGACGACACCACAAAAAGGGCCGGGCACTTGTCCATTGTGGGAGCAGGCTGGGATCCGGGGCTGTTTTCACTTGTACGTGGCTTGTTTGAAGGGATTTCAAAGGGTGTTGCACATACATTTTGGGGTGCAGGTGTATCCCAAGGGCACAGTGAGGCTATACGGCGCATTGAAGGTGTCAAAATGGCAGTGCAGTACACTTTGCCAAGTGAGAATGCAATCGAAAGGGCAAGAATGGGGGATCAAGATCATATGAGCCCATATGAAAAGCATAGACGTGTATGCTATGTTGTTGCCGATGACCTTGCAGACAAAGTTGACATTGAAAATGAAATCAAACATATGCCTAACTATTTTCTTGGATATGATACGGAAGTGCACTTTGTAGATGAAAAAGAATTTGTTGAAAATCATCAAAAGTTGCACCATGGTGGGCTTGTTGTATGTTCAAAGAACATAGACGGCAAAAAATCCACAATGGAAATGAACTTGAAGTTGGATTCAAACCCTTTGTTTACTGCAAGTGTGATGGTGGCATACGGAAGATGTGCTCATAGGTTGTATATGAAAGGGGAAAGGGGAGTGAAAACAGTGCTAGACCTGCCTGCAACTGCGCTATTTGATGACAAATGGCTTGACATAGTGGAAAAATACTTGTAAAATAAAGATGTTAGATTATTTTATAATCTAAATATTGAATTTTAGGACGAAATATGGCACACAAAAAGTACAGGACAATTCTTTTCGACCTTGATGGCACGCTTATAGACAGTAAGCCGGGGATTTTGACATCAATTCGCAAGACACTTGATGCCTACAACATCCCGTACACCGAAGAAGTCATCAATCAAATGATTGGCCCACCATTTAGAGTCAGCATGAGAGATTTGCTTGGCATAAAAGATATGCAGTTGGTTGAAGATTTGATTTTCTTCTATCGCAAGCACTATCAAGCAGGGGATTGGAGAGATTGCAAAGTGTATGATGGCACAGTTGAAATGTTACGCTCATTGAAGGGGGCAGGCTACACATTGGGGCTTGCCACATCAAAGCCATTGCAGTACACAACAATCATTATGGATGAACTTGATCTTGCCAAGTATTTCCACTATGTTGGTGGTGCAACAGGGGATGCCACAACCGAACTTAAAACAGACGTCATCAACAGTGTTTTGATGAAACTCAACGTCACAGATTTGGACAGAGTTCTTATGATAGGCGACCGTCTTTATGACATTGAAGGCGCAAAGAAAAGTGGTGTTGACAGCATGGGTATTTTGTGGGGCTATGGCGACAGAAATGAACACGAGCAATATGGCGCAGACTATATTGCATCAACCCCAAATGAAGTGTTGGATTTGCTTTTGTAATCCAAGATGATGAAAAGTAATTAAAATCAAAATATGCACAAAATCGGTGTTTATATGGTAGAAATAGCCACGTAAACACCGATTTTTGTTATTTTGCAAAATTTAAGCAGTTGAGATTTGCTATGACAAAATATCTCGATTAGTGTTGGATGAATGCCTAAATTTGTGTTGGATGAAAAAATATTTTAGAGCGATTTTGCGCTCATTCAACCTTAGTTTTTATGTTCATTTAGCCATTGTTTTTGTATTCATTGAGTGCTGATGTTTGCCATGGATGATAATACTTGCTTGACCAAAATTCTGCACTTGCAAGTATGTTTGATGATGGCAAAATTATTTGATGTCAATGACTTGGAGTGTGCAATTTGTTTTCAAGAACGATAGGTCTTTTGCCCCTGACAATGTACACTTTTCTCCGTCCATACAAAAGTCCACAGGACAGTTGAGATATAGGCTTGCTTTGTCGATATGTTTAAAAATTATTGCCCCCTCTTTTTCATCTTTCAAACCCAAAAAGAAAACTTTGAAGAAGGGGAAAAACATCTCAATTTTGCCAAGAATACCTTTGTGCCGTGGGCTACGTATCAACAGCAAATGTCCACCGCTATCATTCTCATCAAAGGCACGATTAAACTTGAAGCCGAAGCACCTTGGCGATTTGATGAACATCACAAGATTGAATTCTCCAACATAGTCCTTTTGGGTGTTGTTGTCATCAATTGTCACTTTGCACTTGACACGATGGACGTCATAGGATTTGAGCACCTTCATCACGTATGCAAGGACACCAAAACGTTGCTTGTCTTTTTCTTTTGCATTGTAGCCGATGTCGGTGAATGCACCACAAGCAAGCACGTATGTGAACACCTTGTCATCAACCTTTCCAATGGTGATAGGGTGTGGGCACTGCGTTGTGTGGTTGTATTTTTCTGCCTTGCCCTTGTCGTTGAGAGTGCCACAAGGAAAGTAGTAGATTGTTTTGTCAGTGCGATAAGTTTCTTGCATAATCAGTTGCAGAGTGCCATCTCCACCACATACGGCAAGGGAATCGTAGCCATCAAGGTTGAGAGGCATATTGCAAGGAAGATGCACAGACGTAAAGGTGTGGTCGCCAATTTGCCCACGAATTTTCTCAACAGAGCAACGTTTGCATTTTCCTGCCTTATCATTTATCAAAATCAAACAATTTTTCATATTTTCACACCAACATCGGTTATTATTGACAAAGTTTTCGATTTTCTAACCCACTAGGAAAATTTTGTAATTTTATTTTGTCCCCATATATTAAAAATATGATTGCAAGGCACAAGGAATTGTGATATAATGAATAAAATTTAAAAAATTTTAATTCAAATATCGTAGGAGAAATGGATATGGCATTCAAAGGCATGGCTCAAATCAACAAAAAAGATTTGTGGACAATCCCCAACATTATCACCTATTTTCGCATTCTTTGCATTCCTGCATTCGTGACACTTATGGCACTTGCAGGTGTACGCAACAACACCACATTGCTCTATTGGGGCGCAGGTGTGTTTGCAGTAGCAACAGCAAGCGACCTTGTTGACGGCTATATTGCAAGAAAGTTCAATATGACCTCAGGCATCGGCATGGTCCTTGACCCATTTGCCGACAAACTTATGCAAGTCAGTGTTCTTCTTTGCTTGTGCCTTTGCACAGGTCTTACTCCCCTTGGACAAGCAACATCAAAGTTTTTTGAAGTTGATGGTGGATGGTACGTGCACTATGCATTTGTCATCGCAATTATGTTCAAGGAACTCATCATGATCCTTGCATCTCCCTTCATTATGAAAGCAGGAGCAAAAATCCAAGCAAACTGGTGGGGCAAGATCTCATCTGCAATCATTTGCATTGGTGTCATCCTTTGCTTCTTCCATCCTTACATTTACTTTGTTGACTGGGGTGTACTTGGTCTTGGCATCACACTCTCATACGTTGCACTCGGCATATATGCAAGAGATGTGTTCCGTCAAATCAAACTCATCAAGGAAGGCAAGATGGAAAGAGTCACTGATGAAAGTGTCAAATATACATCATCCGACAACATGCAAGTCATTCGCCCAATGGAAGACACTGTTGTTGTAGAAAGCACCGATGGTGCAGAAATTGAAGCAACCGAAGACAATCAATAATCACGAAAATAAACTTACACAAAGTGTAAAAGACATAAAAGGAAATTATGGACAAACAAATTCAAATGGAAAAAACGTACAATCCAGAGTTTGAGCAACGTATTTACAATTTCTGGATGAAGAACAAATGCTTTGAAGCACACGTCAATCAAGAAAAAGAGCCATTCACCATTATGATGCCTCCTCCCAACATCACAGGACAACTTCATATGGGACACGCTCTCGACCAAACAATCCAAGACATTCTCACACGTTTCAAACGTATGAGTGGATATGAAGCACTTTGGCTCCCCGGCACAGACCATGCATCAATCGCAACCGAAGTCAAGATTGTTGAAAAGATGAAAAATGAAGAAGGCGTCACCAAGATGGATGTGGGCCGTGACGGCTTTATGGAAAGAGCATGGGCATGGAAAGAGCAATATGGTGGCAGAATTGTTGAGCAATTGAAGCGCCTTGGCTCATCTTGCGACTGGTCAAGAGAAGCATTCACAATGGATCAGAACTGCTCCAATGCAGTCCTTGATGCATTTGTCAAATACTATGACAAAGGTTTGATTTACAGAGGCGACCGTATCATCAACTGGTGTCCCCATTGCAAAACTGCTTTGAGCGATGCAGAGGTTGAATACAGTGAGCAACAATCAAATCTTTGGTATTATCGCTATCCCGTTGTTGGAGAAGACGACTATATCACAATTGCAACCACACGTCCCGAAACTATGCTTGGCGATACAGCAGTTGCGGTCAACCCCAAAGACGAAAAAATGGCAAAATACATTGGCAAGAAAGTCATCGTGCCTCTTGTCAATAGAGAAATCCCCGTTGTCGGTGATGACTATTGCGAAATCGGCTTTGGCACAGGCGCAGTGAAGATTACACCTGCCCACGATCCCAACGATTTTGAACTTGGCCTTAGACACAATTTGCCCATCATCCGTGTCATTGACGATGGTGGCATAATGAACGAAAATGCAGGCGCATACCAAGGTATGGACAGACTCCAATGCCGTAAAGCAGTTGTGGAAGACATCGAAAAACTTGGTTTGCTTGAAAAGATTGAACCATATGCACACAATGTTGGCACTTGCTATCGTTGTGGCGAAACAGTTGAAGCAATCGTGTCAAAGCAATGGTTTGTCAAGATGAAGGAACTTGCAACCCCTGCAATCAAGGCAGTCAAGTCAAAGAAGATTGAATTTGTGCCAAAACGTTTTGAAAAGATTTATTTCAATTGGATGGAAAACATCAAGGATTGGTGCATTTCACGTCAACTTTGGTGGGGACATCGTATCCCTGCATACTACTGCGATGAATGTGGCGAAACAGTTGTTGCAAAGAGTATGCCCAAAGTTTGCCCCAAGTGTGGTGGCACACATTTCCATCAAGACGAAGACGTCCTTGACACATGGTTCAGTTCAGCACTCTGGCCATTCAGCACATTGGGTTACCCCAAGAAGACAAAATCACTTGGCTATTTCTATCCCACAAGTGTGCTTGTCACAGGCTATGACATCATCTTCTTCTGGGTGGCAAGAATGATATTCAGTGGCATCGAGTTTATGGGCGATGTGCCTTTCAGTGAAGTGCTCATCCACGGCATCGTCCGTGATAGCCAAGGCAGAAAGATGTCTAAATCACTTGGCAACGGCATTGATCCCCTTCTTATCATAGATAAGTATGGCGCAGATGCACTCCGTTTCTCCCTTGCAACAGGCATTGCACCCGGTAGTGACACAAGATACACCGATGCAAAAACCGAAAGCGCAAGAAACTTCATCAACAAACTTTGGAATGCTTCACGTTTTGTCATTATGAACATCAATCCCGATGACAACCTTGCATTCCCCACAAAACTCAACGGAGCAGACAAATGGATTCTTGCACGTCTCAATGACGTCATCAAGGAAGTGACAATCAATCTCAACAAGTTTGAAATCGGTCTTGCAGCAGCACGTCTTTATGATTTCACTTGGACAGAATATTGCGATTGGTACATTGAAATGAGCAAGCCTTTGCTTTATAGCAAGGACAAGAAAGAGCACGAACATGCAGTTGCAATGCTCACTTACACCTTGACACAAATCCTCAAACTCTTGCATCCTTTCATCCCATACATCACAGAGGAAATCTACTCCAAGTATGCAAAGAAAGGCAGTATCCTTATGATGGAAGACTGGCCATCATACAACAAAAAGTTCAGTTATAGAAAAGACGAAAAGAACTTTGAAGGACTCCGTGAACTTGTTGTTGCAATAAGAAATCTTCGTGCAGAAATGGGTGTTGTCCCTGCAAAGAAACTCAATGCTTACATCAAGGCAACAGATGAAAACTTTATGAAGAAATCATCTCAATATCTTGACAAACTTGCAGGACTTGGCAACGTGACATTCATCGAAGACAAGAGTCAAATCACAGAAAGATGCACTGCAATCGTCACACACACAGCAGAAGTGATGATCCCCATGGGCGACCTTGTTGATTTTGAAAAGGAAAAGGAACGTATCCTCAAAGAAATCGCAGGGGCAGAAGCAGAAATCAACAAAGCCAACGGATTGCTTGCAAATCAAGGCTTTGTTGCAAAAGCACCACAAAAACTTATTGACAACGAAAAAGAGAAACTTGCAAGAGCCATTGACAAACTTGCAAAACTCAAAGAGAAACTTCAAGAACTTAACTAATTGAATTATCGCCAGCCCTGATGAAATATTGGGGCTTGGCATTGATACTGCTTTGCAGTATGAGAGGTGAATATGGAACTTAAACACTCTGTGTCATTTATGATCGGCAATATGGGATATCTTGGAAAGATATTCGTCTGGATGCTTATTTGCACCTTGGTTGTTGGTGCACTTGCAGCAGCAATCTACATTCCTGCAGGCAATGCAATTGACAACAAAGATGACATCCTTCAAGAAATCGACCACATCAAAAACACTGTCGAAAGTTATCTTAGAGATGAAGTCAGCCTATTTGAAGGTGTTGAAGACATCGAGCGACATATCGTTGTCGGTGTCAAAGCACTCCTTTCAAATGCAGGAGCAATGGCAGGATTTATCATTGCAGCAATCTTCCTTTATTGCTTGTACCTTTTCTTGACAGCCATAAGCCACTACACCATTGGTTATATCATCAATGAACTTATGACTTCAAACACAAGATACGGCTTTACAGCAGCACTTTTGAAAAACATCAAAGTGTCCACAAGATTTGCACTCTGCAAAATGCTCATAAGTTGTCCCCTTGACCTTGCAATCATCACAGTGATTTCAGCAACAGGTTTTGGACTTATGAAACTCATCGGCTTCCCAGCACTTGCAATTGCACTTGTCCTTGGCGTGTGCTTGTTCTCACTCCGTGCAATGCTCTATGCAGGTTGGATTCCTCGTATGCTTTACAATCCCGAAGAAAGGATTTTTGCATCATTCACAAGAAGCATTTCAAGTGTTAGAAAGAACTTTGGTGGTTTCTTCAAAACCTTCGCAAGCATCTTCTTCACAGCATATGCCTGTGTGTCAGTGTTGTCAGTGCCCACCTTTGGTGTTGTCAACCTTTTGGTGCCTTCAACCTACTTCCTTGTGCTCCGTGCAGTTGAACTCATTGGCTACTACAAACTGAATGGTATGAGTTTCTATGTTGATCCTCGCACAGTTGTCAACACAATCGAATATGGCTATCGCAAGGAAAACCAAGAAGAAACCACAGACGAATACAACGATATCAACTATTAAACCGACCGATTATGAAGTTTAAAATGCAATTTGGTGCTGGAAAAACTGCCGTTGTGTCAGTTGTGTCAGCAGTATCCCTCATGCTTATAGTCCTTGATGCACTCCTTCTTGCAAGGGTGTTTGGGGAGGCAGTCAATGTGCCTGTGGCAAGTGTTTCACTTGTTGCAGGTGTCATCATTCTTGTTGCAAGCCTATCCCTTGTTTTGGGCAGTCATTACACTCTTGGCGACACGGAGTTCAAAGGTGTGTTCGGTTTTTTCTACACAATGGAAATCCTTTACACCTCGGTCATCAGTGTCCGTCAAAACTCTGAAAACAATCAAGTGATTGTCAATGTGGAAAACCAAAAAGGTGGCATGACAAGTGTCACGCTTTATCTCAAAGGCGAAACTGCCAACCACGTAGCCAAGGAAATTGCAACCAAAAGTGGTATGCTTGTTGACTACTTTGCACCAGAAGATAAAAAATAATTGCAAATTGATTTTCCACTGAAAGCATATGTTTTTGGTGTCGCAAAGCATATATTGTCTTTGTGAAGATAGACGTCAAAATCAATTTGAAGCAAATTGCCCAAAACATAGGGCAGTACAACAGCAAAGTTATCCTTATGGTCAAGGGGGATGCATACGGTCACGGACTTGAAGAAGTGTCACGTTATGTTGAGCCCCTTGTCTATGGATTTGGAGTTGCCACCCTTGAAGAAGGCGTGCGCCTGAGAGATAGTGGCATATCCAAAAATATCCTTGTGTGCCAATGCTTGAAGGAAGAAATCCCTTGTGCAGTGTCGCAAAGTCTAATAGTGTCAGTTGGCGACTTTGACACCCTAGACTGCGCAATAGAACATAGGGCGCAAATAGCAGTCAAAATCAACACAGGGATGAATAGGTTTGGCTTTTCAAAGGATAGCCTACCTTTGTTGAAAGAAAGACTGAGGGGCTTGTCAGTCAGTGGCATATATTCTCACATATATTCGCCACAAATGGCAGAGAAGCAACTTGACCTGTTTCATAGCGCAACTGCTTTTCTTGAGAAGGAATGTGAAAAGCATATTTTTGCATCATCAACGGCAACAACTGAAAGTGATATAGTGCGCATAGGCTTCAATGCTTACAAAGGCGCAATGACAGTTGAAAGCAGAGTTGTTGCAGTGGCAAAGGTCAAAAAGGGCGATAATGTAGGCTACGGCAATACCGTGGCAAAAGACGGCAATATCGCTTGGATATTTGGTGGTTATGCCGATGGCATAAATCGAGAAAGACCACAACCAATTTTATTAGACGGAAAACTATGTCCCGTGATTGCAGTGTGTATGGACACTTTGTGCGCATACACAGGGGATTACGTGGGCAAAATAGGTGGCAGGGCAATCCTTCAAAACAATGTCTTGACACCTGAATATATAGCACAACAAACAAGCACCATTCCTTATACGGTTTTGACTGGCAGGAGTGGGCGCATAAACAGAATTTACATCCAATGACAAAACAAGAAGCAAGACAAATCGCAAGAGAGAAACTTGTGGCAATGAGCCAAAGTGAAAGAGAATGGGCAAGTGACAGCATTGTCGATGCAGTGTCATCTCACGACCTTTTCAAAAAGGCGAAAAAGATATTTATATATCTTGGCACAGCCACAGAGCCGGACACCCACGAAATTGTGGGGCTTGCCCTTGCCCTTGAAAGAGTTGTTGCAGTGCCCAGAGTGTATGGGGACAATATGAAAGCAATATCAATCACACCATACACAGATTTCAGGACAAACAAATGGGGTATACTTGAGCCTGCAAAGGGCTATCCCCTTGAAGAAATCGACCTTGCAATCATACCTTTGGTTGCATTTGACGGGCTCAAAAGAGTTGGACACGGCAAAGGATATTACGACAAGTTTTTGAAGGAGCACCCTTGCAAGAAAATGGGGCTTGCCTTTGAGTGTCAAAGTGTTGAAGGTCTTGAATGTGAGTCTTTTGACGTGCCACTTGACGTGCTCATCACTGAAAAGCGCATCATATCAAGGACTGTCAAAGAAAACGTTTTTGAAGGAAAACAATGAGAGTTATAGCAGGAAAATACAAAGGAAAACCATTGATTGCCCCCAAGGGTGACAATGTCCGTCCCACCACTGACAGGATCAAGGAAACAGTGTTCAACATCTTGCAATTCAAGGTGGCAGACTCAAAGTGTCTGGACCTTTTTGCAGGCACAGGAGCACTTGGCATTGAATGTCTTTCACGTGGGGCAAAGGAAGTTGTTTTTGCCGACAAAAGCCCTGAGAGTGTGTCTATCATCAACGAAAATCTCAAAGGTGTAGAAGGTGACTATCGTGTTGTCACAGGGGATTTTCTTGGAGTCCTGCGCACCCTTGACAAAAAGATGGATATAGTGTTCATTGACCCACCATACAAGAGCAAATTAGGTCAAATCGCAGTGGAATATATTGTTGAAAAGGATCTTCTTGAAGATGATGGTGTCATCTATTTTGAACACGGAGATGAAATCGCTTTCACAGCACCAAAGGGCTACAAAACTCGCACAAAAAAGATGGGCTACACCATAGGCGAGTTTATCACAAAAAGCAACACTGCAATGCTCACAGGCAGTTTTGATCCTTTGACAAAAGGGCATATGGCACTCCTTGACGAAGCCTTGACAAAGTATGATGAAGTTGTTGTCGCGCTTCTTGTCAATGAGCAGAAACAGTACTTTTTCACACCAGAAGAACGTGTTAAAATAGCAGAAAGTGCAGTTGAAGGCAAAAAAGGCGTGAGAGTTGTATATAGTGAAGACACTGCTGTTGACACTGCCAAAGGTGAAGGCGCAACCATATTTGTCCGTGGTGTACGTGATGACAAGGACATGGTGTATGAGCAAGAAATGAGAGAGTATAATCTCACTCACGGTGGCATTGACACAGACATCATCAAGGTGGATGGCTTTGAAGAAATTTCATCGACTTTGGTGCGAGAAGAAATTGCAAGTGGCAATTTCAAGCACATCCCAAGTGGCGCAATCCCGACAGTTATGGACATTGTCAAATCAAAGCAAAACTAACAAAACTGAAAACAATAAAACTACATAAAGAGGAAATTATGGAAACAATCGAATCATTGTTGAACGAAATCGAAAGTGAAGTCCTTAGAGCAAAAAAGGCACCATTTTCATCAACCGACGTTGTGGTCAATCGTCAAGCACTTCTTTCTCTCATCAATCGCTTCCGTGGCGCATATCCTTCAGCACTCCGTGAAGCAGAGCAAATCAAGAGAGATCGTGATGACATCATTGCAAAGGCAAACGCTTATGCAGAATCAATTTGCGACAATGCCGAAGCACAAGTTGCACAAATGAAGTCAGAAACTGAAATTATGCGTCAAGCAAGAGAAGATGCAGAAATTCTTAGACGTGAAGCACAAGAAGCCTACGACAAAATGGATTATGAAGCACGTGCCCTTGCATTCAACCTTCTCGATGGTGCAGAAAAAGCATTGAAAGAAAGCATGAACATTATCAATGGTCGCAAGCGTAAACTTGTCGAAGAATAAAATTTGAAGAAAAAACAATTTACATTGGTGGATAAAAGAATATGAAACGTACGATAAAAGCATTGGCAATTATTTTGATCATTGTCTTGTCGATTGCTTCATTTGTCGCCTGTGATATCGAATTTGGTGGCAGTGGCAATGGTGGCACAGGCGGTGGCAATGGTGGAAGTCAAGACGGATATTACACTTTGGACGTCTATGGCATCAATGACCTTCATGGCAAATTTGAAGACACAGACAATCAACCCGGTGTTGACGAAATGACAACCTATCTCAAAAAGATGGCAACCGAACAAAACACCATCTTCCTTTCATCAGGAGATATGTGGCAAGGCAGTTGTGAAAGCGGTCTTACAAAGGGCAACATCATCACCGATTGGATGAATGATTTGGGCTTTGCATCAATGACACTTGGCAATCACGAGTTTGACTGGGGCACAGATCCTATCAAAGCAAACATACAACTTGCAGAGTTTCCTGTCCTTGCAATCAACGTCTATGACAAGGCAACAGGTCAACGTCTTGAAGGATGCCAACCCTCAACAGTCATTGACAAAGGGGAAGTGCAAATTGGCATCATTGGTGCAGTTGGCGACTGTTATAGTTCAATTTCAAAAGATAAAGTTGAAGATGTGGAATTCAAGACAGACGAAGCATTGACAAACCTTGTCAAGGAAGAAGCAACACGTCTTCGCCAAGAAGAAGGCGCAGATTTCATCATCTACTCACTCCACGATGGATATGAAGATAGCCACGGCAGTGAAAAGTATCATGCAGGCGAATTGAAAAATGATGAAGGTGTCTATTATGACCTTTCTTTGTCAAACGGATATGTGGATTTGGTCTTTGAAGCACACACTCACCAAAGTTATATTCTCCAAGACAGTTACGGTGTCTATCATCTTCAAGGTGGTGGCGACAACAAAAAAGGCATCACACACGCACAAGTTGTGTTCAATTTGGATGACAAAACTGCAAGAGTCCGTGAAAAGAACTTTGTCAAGCACACCATTTACAGCAATATGCCAGACGATGCAATCGTTGACACATTGATGAGCAAGTATGATAGCCTCGTTGGAGATATGAACAATTCCCTCGGCAAAAATGCACGCACTCGCGACAGTTCCTATCTTTCAGCAGTTGCAGCACAACTCTACTATAATAAGGGTGTAGAAAAGTGGGGTAGTGATTCACGTTACAACGGCAAAATCGTCCTTGGTGGTGGCAGTATCAATGTCCGTTCACCGTACAACTTGAACTCAGGGGACATCACATATGCAATGCTTTATATGTTGTTCCCATTTGACAACGAAATCGTCCTTTGCTCAATCACAGGAAGCAAGTTGAAACAAAGATTTATCGGCAATGGCGAATATGTTATATATGGCTATGACGGCAGAACAATCTCTGACAACGTCACCTATTATATCGTCACCGACACTTGGAACTCATCCTATTCAAGCAATGGGCTCAAAGTCATCGACTTCTATGGAGAAGGCATTTATGCAAGAGATCTCCTTGCAGAGTATGCCAACGCAGGTAACTTCAACAGATAACTTAATTTCCAAAATAAGGCAAAAGAAAAGGACTGCAATCGCAGTCCTTTATTATGTAGTGTATTGATTATTTTTCGGGAAGAATGATAGGGATAGGTGCAAGATAGATGACATCGTCACGTTTTGCTGCACTGCCTTCTGCAAGGACAAATGCTTTCTTGTGGATTATGCCACCTGCAAGTTTGACGAGTGCTTCAAGACCAAGGAGTGATGCGCCTGTTGACACAACGTCATCAACGATTGCCACTTTCTTGCCTGCAAGCAAATCTACGTCGTGCTTGGAAAGGTACAAACATTGATCTTTGCCTGTGGTGATTGAACTGCCATATTGCACTTCAATGCCGTCTTGCATATAGAGTTTTTTGTTTTTTCTTGCAACTGCATAAAATTTGTGTCCAAGTTCTCTTGCAATGACGTGAGAGAGTTGCAATCCCTTTGACTCTGCAGTGAGAATGACATCGCAATCGCCAAGGAGTTTTGCAAGTTCCTTTCCACAATGTTCAGTGAGTTGTGCATCGCCGTGAAGATTGAAGAAGCAGATTTCAACACCACTGGGAAGGGGAAGGATAGGGAGATCAGTTTTGTAACCTTTGATATCAAGTGAATAAGTTTTCATAAATACCTCGCTCGCCTATTATACAACAAGACTTCGGTTTTGACAATACAAATTTTGACAAAATAAAAAGAAACAATACAATGAAACAAGATCAAATAATATACGTGCGCAATGCAGACTGCAACAAAGCAAGCAAATGCATTATCTTTGCGATTTCGGCTTTGTCGCATCCATCGGCAATGTTTTTTGCCATTGCAACGGCAAGCAAATTGATGTCCGTGTCATTTTCAAACATATTACAATATATTCTCAAAGAAAAAAGTTGACAATTTGAGTGAAATTTGTTGACAACAGCAAATTGCTATCGTATAATAATGACACTGTGCGGCCATGGCGGAACAGGCAGACGCGTACGTTTGA
>JAZRGC010000125.1:0-1618 GCA_045643985.1 Clostridia bacterium | reverse complement strand
ATCGTCGTTGCCAGGAATTACGTAGTCAACGAGATCGGGGTCACAGTTTGTGTCAACAACTGCTACGATGGGGATGTTGAGTTTACGTGCTTCTTTGATTGCATTTTCTTCTTTCTTGAGGTCAACTACGAACAAGCAACCAGGAAGACCGCGCATGCTCTTGATACCGCCAAGGTTCTTTTCGAGTTCATCACGTTCCTTCTTGAGTGCGATGACTTCTTTCTTGGGGAGCATTTCAAATTCACCAATGATTTCTCTTTGGTTGATTTTGTTGAGTCTGTCAATACGTGTACGGATTGTTCTAAAGTTGGTGAGTGTGCCACCGAGCCATCTTTGGTTGATGTAGAACATATCGCAACGTTCTGCTTCTTGTTGGATTGCATCTTGTGCTTGTTTCTTTGTGCCGACGAAAAGAACTGACTTTCCTTCTGCTGCGATGCTCTTCACAAATTGATATGCTGCTTCGACGTGATCGACTGAAATTGCAAGGTCAATGATGTGAATGTCATTACGTTGTGTGTAGATGTACTTTGCCATCTTGGGGTTCCAGCGTTTTGTCTGGTGACCGAAGTGTACGCCTGCTTCAAGCAAGGTCTTCATTGATGTTACTGCCATGTTTAAGGCCTCCTAAAATTTGTTTATTACCTCCCTCGGCTTCAGCGAATTGGCTACCTAATGGAACAACCAAAACTCCACCGAAGTGTGCGGTGCGTGAGTATTGTATAATAAATAAAATTATTTTGCAAGAAAAATTAACAACTTTTTGTCAAAAATTTGAAAAAATTCGATTAGTTGTTTTCTTCTCCATCCCATTCTTCAAGCATTGCGATAAATTCGTTGAATACTTTTTCAAGAACTGCATCGTCTTCAATGGGTGCAAAATTTGAGTTTCCTTCTTTGTCTTCAATGATTTCGTAAATGAGAACTTCATCATCTGCAATGTCAGGAAGTTGTTCGACGGGCTTCATAACAATATACCATTTGCCATCGACATCAAGAGTTGCAAGTTCATAAAACTCTTCGTCTTTGTCTGTTTCTTCGTTGTAAAGGACGATGATATCGTCTTCTTCGGTTGTGCCCATTTGATCTTTGAAATAGTCTGCCATAATGTGCTCCTTTATTCTTGCGATTTACGCTTAATTTAATTATTTTTAGGCAATCTAACCTAATTTTTTCTAAAATATTGACCATCTAAATATGACTGTAAAATTATTGTTGCTGCAACCTTGTCAATGACGGTTTTACGCTTTTCCCTGCGTACGTCTGCGCTTATCAAAAGATTTTCTGCAGAAACCGTTGTAAGTCTTTCGTCAACATAAATTATGTCCAGTCCACTTGCTTCTTTTAGTGCATTGCCAAACTCCCTTGTAACTTCAACTCTTGGACCTTCGGTGCCATCCATATTCAACGGAAGTCCAATGACAAATGCATCGGCATCTTCAGTCTTTGCATATTTTACAAAGTAAGCGATATCTTCTTCAAAGGTTTTTCCTTTGCGAACATATGTTTCTCTTGGGTTGGCGGTTATTCCGAGCATATCGCTCACTGCAACGCCAATTCTTACATCTCCTACATCAAGTGCAACTTTTCTTTTCATAATCTATAATCATTAAGTCAA
>JAZRGC010000124.1:0-2412 GCA_045643985.1 Clostridia bacterium | reverse complement strand
CATTTAAGATGTTTTTTCAATTGCTTGTATATTCTTTTCAAATTGTCGTGTGTCGTTGACAAAGGTTTGCCAATTTTGTCGGCAATTTCTTGTATGGAATAGCCCTCCCAAAATCGCAAATATATCAAGTTTTTGTCATCGTTTGACAAGGTGTCAATGGCAGATTTCACTAGGATAGTGTCAAGCCATTCATCAACACATGATTTGTCAAACTCCTGGTCCAACTCAACCGAATTTGATGTTTTGTCACGCAAATTGTGGTTTAAAGCCCCGTTTTTGATTATTTTATACAACCAGTTCAGCCCGTTTTGATTGGGGTCAAAACCCTTTGCGCCTTTGACAACTTTGAGATATGTTTCACTGACCAAATCTTCTGCATAGGACTTGTCTGCAAGGTATTTTCTTGCCATAAACAAAAGCATGCGCCCTGTGAACGAATACAGTTCATCAAGAGCGTATGTGTCGCCTTTTCCAATGCGAACAATGATTTTGTTTATCTTTGCAACAAGTTTGTCCATGAAGGCAGTATATCATACGGAAAACTGGTGGTCAATAGAGCCACCCAAAATCCTTGCAATATTGAGCCTTTTATGGCATAATTGTTCATATGAAAGAATGCAGAAATTTAGAAATCAACAAATGCACATATGACCAGTTGACGGAAGTTGGCAAATTGTACGACAATGTGACAAAATATCTTGAGGAACACGTCAATTATCCCAAGTGGACTCACGGAGATTATCCTTCACTTGCCAGCGCCACAATTGCCTATGAATGTGGCAGTCTTTATTGTGTCAAACTTGACAGCAAAATTGTCTGCGCCTTTGTCCTGAACAACGATCCTCAAGGGGATTATTCAGTTGGTGATTGGAAGAAGTTTATTCCCCAAGGGGAATATATGGTAATTCACTCTCTTGCAGTCCTTGACGAGTGCAAGGGTATTGGCATAGGACAAAGAGTTGTCAAGTTTTGCATCGAAACAGCAAAAGAGCAAGGCATGAAAGGTGTTCGAGTTGACGTTGTGCCCGGCAATTTTCCTGCACGAAACCTGTATGAAAAAATGGGCTTCACATATGCAGGCGAATATGACCTGAAACGTGGAATAGAGCATATCCCCACCTTTCAATTGTTGGAGTTCAGTTTCTAAATTTGATGCCCTAGTCTTAATAAATTATATATATTTTAAGAAATATCATAAAAACAATTGACAATATGGTTGAAATTTGTTAGATTATTCGCTGAGCCGCTCGAAAGTGGCGATAACTGTTTTCATAGAAAACGGCCATAACGGCGAGACTGGTTAGAGGAGGTATATTATGTACGCAATCGTTGAATGTGGTGGCAAACAGTACAAGGTCGAAAAAGACATGCTTGTGAAAGTTGAAAAACTTGACGTAGCAGTTGGCGAAACAGTTGATCTTAAAGTGCTCATGCTCTCAAATGAAGGCGTTGTCAAGGCAGGCGCAGACTGTGCAGATGCAAAAGTCCAAGCAGTTGTCACACGTCAAGACAAGCACGCAAAGATTTTGGTTGTTCACTACAAGCCCAAGAAACAAATCAGAAAGCGTCAAGGTCATCGTCAACCCTATACAGAGTTGAAAATAACCGCAATCGAAGGTTAAGACCATGACAAAAGTGAAGTTTTCAAGAAGAAACGGCAAATTTGTTGCCGTAGAGTGTGATGGCCACAGCGATTATGCCGAGCATGGCATGGACATCGTATGTGCAGCATTGTCCTCAGTTGTGCAGACAGCAGTGCTAGGACTTATGCAAGTGGCAGGCATTGGTGTCGGTTACGAAATCGACGAGGAGAGAGGTTATCTCAAAGCAACACTCCCTGACAATGTCACCGAAAGGCAAGCACACGATGCAGACGTAATCTTGAAGACTGCTTACTTAGGGGCGTCCGACCTCTATGAACAATTTTCGGACTACATTAACGTGGAGGTAGAATAATATGTTTATTAGAATTCAATTATTCGCTCATAAAAAAGGTACAGGCTCATCTCACAACGGTCGTGAGAGTGCAGCAAAAAGATTGGGCCCCAAGCGTGCAGATGGTCAATTCGTTCTTGCAGGCAACATTCTTGTTCGCCAAAGAGGAACAAAATTCCATCCCGGTAAGAACGTAGGCATCGGCAAAGACGACACACTCTTTGCACTTGTTGATGGCACAGTCAAATTTGAGCGTACCGGAAAAGGTAAGAACTATAGACAAGTTTCTGTTTACGCAACAGAATAACAAGGAAATGCCGAACGAATTTTCGTTCCGCTTTTTTTAAAATTGGAAAAGATATTCATCCCAACAACTGAAACCTTCAATCTCAAAGAGACCTTGGAATGTGGTCAGGTTTTTCGCTATCAATTGAAGGACGGAGTCTATCATCTTTCGGCAGGAGAGCACCATGCAAC
>JAZRGC010000123.1:0-10084 GCA_045643985.1 Clostridia bacterium | reverse complement strand
AAAATGCAAAAATCACCAAATCAATATTTTATCAAACAAAAAACCGACATTAAAGTGTCGGTTTTGTTATTTTGCAATATGTTTTGTTTTTAGAATTGTAGGGGTAGATGTCTGTGCGATTGACTACTTTGTTGAGAGATACATTGAAAGGACTGTTTCGGTTTGTTCGATTTCTTTTGAGCAGATTTTCACCGTTGCAAGATACTTTTTGAGCCCAATCCAAATGGCTTTTATCATAAGCACGTCACGATTGTCAAGGGCTGCTGCAAAGCCTTCGAGCATAAGAAGAAGTTCGGCTCTTGTGCTTGCAGGGGCTTGGCATTCATTGACGCCTTTAACAATTGCGACAAGGATGTTTTTCACTTGTTCGCCCATGCCAGAAGGGGCAAAATCGATTGATCTTTCAACAAGGACTTGTTCTTCCTTGATGCCGTTGACAACCATATCAACAATGGCATATTTGAAAGGCTCAATGACGGATGTGACAAACAAGTCAAGGCTTTCTGCGCCTGTTGTTGCAGGGAAGTAGTTTCTCGAAAATGCAAGAAGGTCCATTGCGCCTGCATCCATTTCCACAAGCATATTGCTGACAAATGCCACAAGTTGTTTCTCTCCCTTTGGCAGGCGAAGCACTTGATGCTCGCCAACTCTTTGCAGTGCCTTTTTCTTTTCGTTTTGATAGTCAAATCCTTGGTTGACTTTTGCGAGCACTGCTCTAAATTCGGGGTAGAAAGCAAGACACTTCAAAAGTTCCTTGACTTTTTTGTCTGCAAGGATGAGATTGACTGTCTGCAATTCGTCTATGATACTTACAAGTGCGGCAACGCCTTCGCCATTATATGCCATAATTTTGCTCCTTTTCATCATTATATCAAAAAAATACGGCAAAATCAACGATAAATATCGGCAAAAGGTGTCAAAAGGTGAATTTTTCCACGCGCGAGCCTAGTGCCCATAGGCAGGCGCATATTGGCACTTGTATTTTTGTGTGTTTTGGTGTAGAATAATTTATAAAGATTATGACTTGGATTGTTGCACAAAGCACAATTTCAAAAGGATAAAATATGAAGACAAATTTCAAGAATATTAAATTGATTGCCATACTTTTGTTGGTGGCAGTGATGATGACAGCCTTGACGGGCTGTGGCTTGTTCGGTTTCTATGGCGAAGCCGACCTTATAATGTTGATGGACGAAATGACTGCCAGCATGTTCGTTGGCGATGGCATTTCAATCAACATACTTCTTGAAAACCCTGAGGCAATGGGGCTTGTTGATCAACCTGCAACCTTGCCTATGCCCACCACTGACAAGGTGGAATATGAAACCAACACCCAAGGAATAAGGCAAATTGCATCAACATTTAGGTTGATTGGCTACAATCGTCTTTCAACACAAGGCAAGTGCGACAGAGATACAGTCATTGACTATTTTGAAACATATGCCCAGTACGCCGATTTCTATTATCTCAACAACCGTGACTATATTGGCGCAAATGACGGATGGAATGTTATGCTTCCATTGTATCTTGACAAGTTGGCATTCAAGACAGAAAATGACGTCAAAAATTGGATTTCATTGCTCAATCAAACAGAAACTGCTTTCAAGGCATATGCAGATTTTGAAAGAGAAGTGCTGATTCCTGCCGGATATGGACGTAGTGCACAAACCTACACCGACATTGTAAAACAATGTGAGGGTATGGTGGAAGTGGAAGAAAGTGGCAAGCATTTCCTTTTTGAGTTGTTTGAAGACAAAATTGGCAAGGTGTCATTTTTGAATGAAGAACAAAGGGCAAGTTATAAAGATATGGCAAATAATGCCATTGCAGTGATGAGAAAGGCATATCAAGACCTTGCAAACAACGTGAAAACCTTTGTTTCCACTGCTCCTGCAACAGAAAAACCCATTGCAAACTATGCAGAAGGCAAAAAATACTACGAATTGCTTTTCAAAGACAACGCTTCAACAAGCGACACTGTGGAATATGCCTATTCCGCCCTTGTCAATGCATTCAACAAAACCCTGACCGAATCACAAAGACTCTATGATTTGCTCCCAGATGGGTTTGAACTTGTGCCCGATATGTCAATGGACACGTTGAAGGCCCATTATAATCTCTTGAAGGGCAAATATACCGAAGATTTCCCTGCATTGCCACAAAGCATACCCGATGCAACCTTCTTTACAGTGCCTGATGCAATGGCAGATTTTTATAATCCTGCAAGTTATTTCAAGTCGGCAGTTGACAGTCTTTCTGCCCCCGAAACAATATACGTAAATGAAGGCAATGCCGGTGGCTATTTGGGCTTTGACATTATATCCCACGAAGGCATCCCCGGACATATGCTCCAACACGCCTATTATAAGTCAACAGGCGCAAACAAACTGCGCACACTCCTTGGCTACACAGGCTATGTAGAAGGTTGGGCAAGTTATGCTCAGTTCTATTCAGCCAAATATTTTGAAGGCACTGAAATAGAAAAAACTGCCTACAAAGCATCATGCCTTTATGACAAAGCAATGCTCTATCTTTCAACAATGATTGACATTGAAATCAACTACTACGGAAGGACGCTTGCACAACTTCAACAAGACCAATTCTATTCACAAATTTTTGATGGCAGTGAGAGTAGTATTGAAAGATACAACTATATGGTGCAAAACCCTGCAGTGTATGCAAGTTATGGCTACGGCAACTACAAAATGGAGCAACTTCGCAGTGAGTTTGACGGCACGGATTTAGAGTTTCACACTGCAGTTTTGAGTGTCGGCCCAACAACGTATGAAATCCTTGCAGACCACGTTCTTGGCAGAATTGAGGAGGGAAGAAATGGATCGATTTTCGGTTGGTTGTTCTAGTCAAATCGACAAGGAGAAAACCTTGATTTTTGACAATGTTCGAGTCAGTGTAATCACCGACAGAATACTCCGTGTTGAAAGGAGCATAGACGGTGTTTTTGAAGATAGACCCACACAGGTTGTTTTTGAGCGCAATTTTGCAAAAACACACTTTAAGTATGCAAAAAATGACAATAAAATAGTTGTTGAAACACAAAAGAAGGTTTTTTCGATTGATACAAACACCCTTGAAGTCCGTGTGCAGAAGGACGAAAAATGGGTTGGAGAAAAGCAGGGCAAGAACTTGAAAGGCACTGCACGCACCCTTGATTTTTCTTGGGGAAAGTGGCAACTTCCATCCATTAGAGTTGACATGGGAAAGGGGCTTTTTTCAACTGCTGGCATAACTGAATTTGATGACAGCAAGTCCTTTGTTATCCTTGAAGATGGCTCTGTTGAAATGCGAAAAGAAGGCGTCATTGACAAGTATGTTTTTGCCTTTGATGACGACTATCTTGGTGGGCTCAAAGAGTTTTACTCATTGACAGGCTCAACTCCTGTTTTGCCCAAGTATGCCCTTGGAAACTGGTGGTCAAGATACCATGCATACACCGATGAAGAATATCTTGCTTTGATGGACAAATTCAGCCAAAAACAGATACCTTTGACTGTGGCTACAATTGATATGGACTGGCATCTTGTCAAGGACGTACCCAAGGAAGCCCACAAACTTCCACACTCATTTCAAGGTCCCGGTTGGACAGGATACACTTTCAACAAGAAACTATTTCCTGACCACAAGCAATTTTTCAAGGATTTGAAGGTAAGGGGGCTTGCAATCACAATGAACTTGCACCCAAAAGATGGTGTGAGATTTTTTGAAGAACAATACGCCGATATGGCAAGGGCAAACGGCATTGACCCTGCCACTAAAAAGACGGTTGAATTTGACTTTACGGATATGACTTTTGTCAAGTCCTATTTTGACATATTGCACCACCCATATGAAGATGAGGGTGTTGATTTTTGGTGGATTGACTGGCAACAGGGCAAAAAGTCCAAACTCAAAGGATTTGATCCACTTTGGGCACTCAATCACTATCATACACTTGACAGTGCAAGGGACGGAAGGAAGCCACTTATATTGTCTAGATATGCAGGTGTTGGCTCTCACAGATACCCGTTGGGTTTTTCTGGGGACACTTTTGTCAAGTGGTCAAGCCTTAAACTTCAACCCTATTTCACTGCAACTGCATCAAACATTGGCTATACTTGGTGGTCCCATGATATAGGTGGTCACATTTTTGGCAATGGGGACAGTGAACTCTATACAAGGTGGGTGCAATATGGTGTGTTTTCGCCAATAAATAGACTGCACTCCAACAACACGGCACTGAGCAAAGAGCCTTGGCTTTATGGTGCATCGGCAGAAACAATTGCAACGGGATTTTTGAGATTGCGACACAGATTGTTGCCATATCTATACACTGCCAACGTTCGCACGGCAAGAGATGGCGAGCCATTGACTATGCCAATGTATTATATTGACAAGAGCGCTGAAGCATACAAGGCAAAAAATCAATACTATTTTGGAAGCGAACTATTGGTCGCACCTGTGGTGGAAAAGTGTAAAAATGACGGCTTTGCATATGTCAAAGTATATCTCCCAAAAGGCAGGTGGACGGATTTCTTCACAGGCAAAGTTTACATTGGTGGACAGGTGTACACAATGGCAACTCCCTTGAATAGAATGCCTGTTTTTGCAAAGGAAGGGGCAATCATTCCTATGCTTAAAACCAGAAATGGAAACAGCACAGACTTTGATGAACTTGAAGTGAGAGTGTATCCCGGCAACAACAAATATCGCATGTTTGACGAAGGTGGATATACGGACTTTGAAGTATGCGAAGTCGATGATGGATATGTTGTCAAAATCGATGACGAATATGCGCCTGTCAAGGCAGAAATAACTGTCGAATTTGTGGGGGATAAGACTCAAAAAGTTCTTCTAAAGAAGGGGCAAAAAGAGATATTCTTCAAAAGATAATTGAAATTGATGAAAAAAGTGGCGAAATTTGCTTGACTTATAATTGTAAATTATATATTATATACAAGCATTTTGGAAGTTGGAAGATTTTTGCGAGGAGAACTAGCCCCTTGAATCGCAATCCAGATAGATAGAAAAAGAATAACACTATGGAGGTCCATCATGGCCAATAACAAAACATACATGGCTAAACCCGGCGAAGTTGAAAGCAAGTGGTACGTCATCGACGCATCAGGCATGGTGCTTGGTCGTCTTGCATCACAAGTTGCTTCAATCCTCAAAGGCAAAAACAAGCCCGAATACACACCCCACGTTGACTGTGGCGATCACGTCATCATCATCAACTGCGAAAACGTTGTCCTTACAGGCAAAAAACTTGAAGACAAATACTATCGCTATCACACAGGTTATATTGGAGGACTCAAAGAAATCCAATACAAGAAATTGATGAAAGAAAAACCTGAATTTGCTGTTTACAAGGCAGTCAAAGGCATGCTTCCCAAGAACACACTCGGCGCAGCAATGCTCAAGAAACTCCGTGTCTATACAGGCAGTGAACACAATCATCAAGCACAATGCCCTACAGTGCTTGAACTCAAGTAATGAGGTGAACTATGGCAACTAAAAAAGCATCAGCAAAGAAAGTTCAATATCTTGGCACAGGCAGACGTAAGAAAGCAATCGCAAGAGTTCGTCTTATCCCTGGCGAAGGCAATATCACAATCAACAAGAGAACATTTGAAGATTATTTTCCCGTTGACACAATGAGAATGATCGTCGAACAACCCCTCGTTCTCACAGCAACAAAAGACAAGTTTGACGTGGTTGTCAACGTTTATGGCGGCGGCATGACAGGTCAAGCAGGTGCAATCCGTCACGGTATCGCAAGAGCACTCTGTGTTGCAGATACAGAAGCATACAGAAGCGCACTCAAGAAAGCAGGTTACCTTACACGTGACCCCCGTGCAAAAGAACGTAAGAAATACGGTCTCCACAAAGCACGTAAAGCACCTCAATTCTCAAAACGTTAGTCGTTTTACAGAAATCAAGAAACTCCAACTTCGGTTGGAGTTTTTTGTTGCCTTTTCACTGGCAAAGATGATTTAATCCTGCCTGCATTTAATTTTGTATGTAAGCACCCTTGATGTTGGCGATGGGCAGACGTTCAAATGTGGCATTGTTGCCAACCGATGTGCGCCTGAGTGTATATATCTTGTGTGCATCACGTGCGTATATAATATGAAACGCACACGCCTGCGCTTGTACGTGCGCACGTGTAAGAGCAAATTTGATATAGGGTAAATAGAAAAATGACTGTGCTGAGCGCAGAGTAATTGAACAATTTTGGTATTTTGTCCATAGAGTGAAAGGTGTTGAATGATGTCGATATATGTGTTTTGAGGGGGGCAGTGGGCTGTAAACTATATGGATTGCAGAGTGAAAAATCGATGAAAATGATGAAAAACGAAAATTTTTTCTCGTCAAAAATCATTTTGCCGAAAATTATTTTTGAAAGGAGCAAACAAAATTTCGTTGCAAAAAACTCAACAAAAACCACCAAAAAAACAAAGCAAAACAGTTGGATTTGCAACGTTTTTTGTGGCGTTTGAGGGTTGTTGTTGTGTTGAGTTGTGTGGAGTTATGCAATTATGCAGGGATGATAATGTATGAAAAAAACTCATTTTTTTATGAATAAATGGGGTATTTTGTGTATTTAAGGGGGCATATTACCCCATATATTCGTATGACAGAAAATTATGCGCATAAATATTCATATATTCAATTCATCAAATTAAAGTGATAAATTGAAAAATGGTTGGAAATTGGCAAAAACTAGTTTTAGTATGTCATTAACACACATATACGCACGTGTGAAAGGGCTGTGATGGATTAATTATGCAAATAAAATTGATATTTTTTTGAATTTTTTGAAAAAAATGTTTGCCATATAGGCATATCGGTGGTAAAATGTAACTAATCTAATTTGAAATGGGGATTTATAACCTATTTTGAGTTGGATTGCAAGCATCAAAACGAAAACTAAAACTTTAAAAAACTTTTTTAAATAATGGAGGTAACAACAATGAAACAAAGAAGATTCATCGCTTTGTTGGCAATGGTCCTTGTTCTCGTTCTTTGTGTTGGTGTGCTCGCTGCATGTAACAAGTGTGCAGACGGTCACGTTGACGCAGACAAAGACGGCAAGTGCGACAATTGTGGCGAAAGCATGGGACCCATTGATCCAGGTACACACACCTATTATTCATCAATGTCACAAAGTCCTTCAACATGGAATCCTCACATGATGAAGTCAACTTCTGACTCAATGCCCCTTGACTACACAACCAACAATCTTTATGAATTTGCTTACAATGACACAATGGATGGTTATGAAATCGTCCCCGTTATGGCAGCAGCAGATCCCGTTGACGTTTCAAAGGAATATGCAAAATTTTATGATGCAATCAATGATGATACATCAAAGTCATATGGATTGAAGTTTGAGTACGACCAAATTGATGAAGAAGAATACAACACCCTTCTCGCAGCAGGCGAAGTCCAAGTATTCACAGATGTTTATACAATTGCAGATGTAGTTGCAATGTATGAATCATATGGTTACACATATGAAGATGCACTTCTTGATTACTTTGAATTTGAAACAGAAGCAGCAGCATTTGAAGCATATGGTGTTGACAGCAAGGAAGCACTTCTTGAAGTCGTCATCACAGACTACTACAAAGTCACATCATACGATAGCGGCAGAGCATTCCGTATTGCACTCAACCCCGATGCAAAATGGGAAAATGGCGAAGCCATCACAGCAGATGACTGGATGTACTCAATGAAGGCTCTTCTTGATCCTCAACTTGCAAACTATCGTGCATCAAACTACTACAGTGGTTCATTCGTTCTTCACAATGCAAAGAACTATGTCTATAGTGGTCAAACACTCATGGTCAGTGATAGCAGCCTTGCTGGCGCAATCGCAAAGGGCGAAAAACTTTACTTCAGCCCCACAGCAGACAACTATCTCTTTGGCGACTACGGCGGACTTGCAACTTCACTCGAATGCGATCCTAACGTTGAATCAGCATATTATGATGGTTATGTCAACTATTATATCAATGCAGCAACAACAGCATGGAATGAAGGCAAAGACGTTGATCCAGCACTTCCTAGAGAGGGCTATACAACAGTCGAAGATTATGCACAAGCATGGGTTGACTACAAGATGACTGGTGCAGGCACAAACGCACTTCGTCTTGCACTTTCAAACTTCATGGAATACCTCAAGACTCTCGGCGATCCTATCGAAGATGGCGCAGCAGCAGGTTACTATGAATTGACAGACGAACTTGAAGCACAACTTCTCACAATCACACAAGCAGCATTTGGTGGAGATTATGTATGGGCAATGTGCAGCTACGTCGGTGCATATCCTGAAACAACATTTGACCAAGTTGGTCTCAAGAAGATTGACGATTACACAATCGACATCATCGTTGACAACGAACTCATCGGCTTCTACATCAAGTACACACTTGGCACAAGCTGGCTTGTCCACGAAGAAACATATGAAAGATGCAAAGTCCAAGACTCAACAGGCGCATGGTCATCAAAATATGGCACCAGTGTTGACACATATATGTCATACGGTCCTTACAAAGTGACAAAGTTCCTCGATGGACAACAAATGGTCTTTGATAGAAACACCAACTGGTTTGGTTACATGGACAAATATGCAGATACATACGGCACATTCGTCCGTGGTATCGACGGTGCAGTCTGCAAACAATATGAAACAGACAGAATCGTCATTACACAAGTTGAAGACATCTCAACACGTGAACAAATGTTCCTTAAGGGACAACTTGAAGGTCTCGGCCTCGACACAAACCTTCTCGCAAAATATCGTACAAGTGACGTGATCTACTTCACAGAAGGTGAAACAACATTCTACGGCATCCTTTGCTCAGACATGGAAAAACTTGAAGCAAGACAAGAACTTGAAAGCAAAGAGAAGGGCAAAGAAATCAACAAGACAATCCTTACAATCAAGGAATTCCGTCAAGCACTCTGCTATGCAATCGATCGTACAGGTCTCTGTGCAGCACTCTATCCTGCAGGAACACCCGCATATGGTCTCTTCTCAAATGCAATCATGGCAGACCCTGAAAACAGTGTTTCATATCGTTCACTCGAAGCAGCAAAGAAAGCACTTTGCAACTTCTGGGGTGTCGAATATGGCGCAGACAAAGAATACAAAACTCTTGATGAAGCATATGACGCAATCACAGGTTACGACATTGCACAAGCAAGAGAACTTATTGACATCGCATACGACAAGGCAATTGAAGCAGGTCTTATGACCGAAGATGCAATTGTCAGCCTTGAATACTGTGCATCATCAGAATCAGAAACCGAAACCAAGTGGTACAACACATTCAAGACCAACTTCATGGAACTCGTGAAGGGCACAAAACTTGAAGGCAAGTTCGATTACACATCAAACTTCACACTTGGCAATACATTTGGCGACAAGATCAGTGGTGGTGAATGTGATACAGCATGGGGCTTCGGTTGGAATGGTGGTGTTCTCGATCCTTATGGTCTCTTTGAAGTTTTCATTGACGCAGCATACAATGCAGACGGCTATCAATATGACAGCTGGGTTGATTGGAGCGAAGTTGATCTTACACTCACCCTCAATTATGACTATGCAACAGGCGAAGCAACAGCAACCGAATACACCTATTCAGTCGCAGACTGGGCAGGCCTCCTCTTCGGTCAACCAGACATTTGCGAAGCAATTGGCCAAAAATGGACATTCGGCAATGTGCCCGATGCAATTCGTGGTGAAATCCTTGCAAAACTTGAAGAAACAGTCCTTCTCAACTACACAACAATTCCTATGATGAATGAAGGCAGTGTCCAACTCAAGTCATACAAGATCAACTATGGTCAAGAAAATTATATCTACGGCATGAGCTACGGTGGCATCCGTTACACAACATATAACTACACAGATATGGAATGGGATGCATACGTTGCATCAAACAACGGCACACTCACATACTAAGCCTTAGGTAAACAAAAAACAAAAGAGAGACTTCGGTCTCTCTTTTTTGTTTTAAAATCAACTGATTGAAAAAATATGGTAAGTCATATTGCTTGCCAAAATAATGATAGTGGG
>JAZRGC010000122.1:0-3552 GCA_045643985.1 Clostridia bacterium | reverse complement strand
AATGAGAAGCATTTTCCAAGAAAACTTGAATGGCTCATCATCTTCAACGGATATTGCATTTGCACTTGATTGGTCAATGTCGCAGTCTTTGTCTTCAACATCGCATACAACTGCCAATTCAACATTATTTTCAACGTCTTGTGCAACATCATCCCCGTTGCTCTCTTGATTTTCTGTGGCAAGAAGTGCTTGCCTATCCTTCTTTTCCTGCTTTATTTCCTTTGCAGAGTCAACAATCATTTTGATGCCAAGGAATGATAGGACAGCAAATCCAATTATGGGCAGTGCCACCTCAATCCATTCTTCAAAAATACTGCCAAGAAGATAGCCGATGAGTGGCATTACACCTTGAAAAAGCCCAAAGAAAAGCGCCGTGACAATCATATATCTCACAGGCATTTTTTTGTTTGTCAATCCGTTTGACAGACTGACTGCAAAAGCGTCCATTGAAAGTGATACGCTTATGAGTAGACTTTGAATATACCAAGGCATATTTTCCCTCAAAAAGCACGGAAACCCCGTGCCTGATGTTTATAGTTTTTTTCGTTGTTGTTGCTAGGCAAGTTTTGCTGCTTTGATGGCAAGTGTGATTGGTGGTGTGACGAGTGAGAATGCCACCACTTCGATGGCAAAATTCAATCCAAACCAAGCAAGGATATATTCCACATTGATAATTGTGCCACCAAGTGATGTGTTGTTGAAGAATATCAATGTGAAGATGGCAACGAACAATGTGTTTGTGATGACACCAAGGGCAGTTGACACAAGATGTATTGCTTGCCTTGCACCAATTTCCTTTGCCTTTTTTGCCTTGTCTGCTTTGCTTATTTCCACCTGAGTTGGTGTGTCTTCTGTTGTTAAAATGTTGTCACAATCAGCAGTTTGTGCGATTATTTGAGTATCGTTAAGTGTTGATTCGGTGATTTCACACTCAACAAGCACTGTGTCGTCATTGGCGTCTTCGTCATCGTCAATTGCCACTTGGGGAGTTAATTCAATCTTCATCCACTTCTTCAAAATCAACGCTTCAAGCCCACGTCTTGACCAATATGAAACCACTGCAATAAGCACTCTTGGCAGGACACAAATCAATGGGTTTTGGAATATGGGAGCAATGGGACTTGCTGCCTTTGTGGTGTACCAAGCAATGAGATTTATGAGGCCCATAATCAAGCCCATGGCAAATGATGTCCATGCGCCACACACTTGTGCAACGATGAGAGTGGGCAATATCATAAGTGCCAATGTGATTGGTCCAAACTGAATGGGGACAAAACAAAAAATCACCGTCAGTGACAACATCAATCCCAACAGTGCTATGGTTTTTGTTTTGCTCATCTTGCTTGCTTTTTGTGCCATACCATTCTCTCTTTAAGTTATGTATTATATAGAGATTATAAAACCATTTGATTTCTTTGTCAAATGCTTGGGCTTTTTTGTGAGTTCAGGTGGTGCTCAGCCTGCATTTCTTCACTGCTTTTGCATATCTGCACCTTTTGCATTTTTATGCTTGAAATTTGGCACAAATTATTGTAAAATGATTTTTGAAATCAGTCCTAACTAAATTGTTTGGACATTGGCAGGTATTTATGAAAAGATATGACGTTATCATAATCGGTGGTGGGGCAAGTGGATTGTTTCTTGCAACTGAACTTGCAGGGCGCAGGGTTGCTCTTGTGGAAGCCAATGACCGTGTTGGCAAAAAACTCCTTGCAACCGGCAACGGCAAGTGCAATCTCTCAAACTTGGATATGAACATCATCCACTACAACCACCCTTCGTTTGTGGAAAACTATCTTGATCGCTTTGACGTACACGATACAATTGCCACTTTTGAACGTATGGGGCTCATCACAAAGGTCATTGACAAGAGAGTTTATCCTTACTCAGAGTGCGCAGCAACTGTCCTTGACGTCCTTCGTGGCGCAGTGGAAAAATCTGGCACAGACGTTTTGACTGGTCATATCGTCAATTCGGTTGAATATTTTGCAGACACTTACACAGTCAGTGGAATATACAAGGAAGATGGTCAAACAAAATCATTCTCCCTTAAAGCAGACAATGTTGTCCTTGCAACAGGATCTCCTGCAACCTTTGGCAGAAACAGCAACAATCTTTTCACTGCTCTCGGTCACACTCATCGTGAATATACTCCTTCCCTTGTGCCTGTCAAGACCAACAAAGAACCTATCAAAGGTCTTTCTGGGGTACGTGTCAAAGCAGGTGTGAGATGTGGTGCAAGATATGAAGTGGGCGAAGTGCTTTTCAAAGATTTTGGTGTCAGTGGCATTGCTGTGTTTAATATGTCAAGCGAAATCGCACGTGGCAAGTTGAAAATCGGCTCAAATCTCATCATCGACTTTATGCCCGAATATAGCCAAGGAGAGGTTGAAACAATGCTCCGTAAACGTGGCAATGTAAAGGTGGGCGACTTGCTCAACGGCACTTTCCACACAAGAGTTGTTGACAGAATTATGTGGGCATCAGGTTGCAACGCCGATGACCTTGCTCAACCAAAAATCACAACCATTGCAAAGGCAATCAAGTCATACCCTGTCAAAGTTGAAGGTCTTGGTGACGTGTCCCTTTCACAAGTTATGTCAGGTGGACTCAACATCCGTGAGTTTGACGGCAACCTTATGTCAATGAAATCAAAAAATGCCTATGCCATTGGCGAAGCACTTGACGTTGACGGTGACTGTGGTGGCTACAATCTCCAATGGGCTTGGACAAGCGCAAAGATTGTCGCCGAAGCAATAAGAAAACAATATTAATCAACAATCGTTTTATCCCTATAATAACAAAAACGCCGTTTTATCGGCGTTTTTGTTTTGTTAAAGTGATTGTTTTGTCAAATTGATATAAAAGAACAATTGAGCAATTTCAGTGAAAACACTCCTTTTGTTCTATCTTTTGATTATACCTTTTCAACAAAATAGACTTTCTTCATCACTTGGGGAGTCAAGGGCTTGTCGTTGTAGTTGGTGGCAACTGCTGCAATTTTGTCAACTGTTTCGATGCCTTCAACAACCTTGCCAAAGCCTGCATATTGTCCGTCAAGGAATTTGGCGTCTGCGTGGCAGATGAAGAATTGTGATGATGCTGAGTTGGGATTTTGTGCTCTTGCCATTGAGATGACACCACGGACGTGTGATATAGGATTTTTGATGCCGTTGTAAAGAAACTCGCCACGGATGTTTTCCTTGCTTCCACCCATGCCTGTACCCTCAGGATCGCCGCCTTGAATCATAAATCCACTGATAACTCTGTGGAAAATCAGTCCGTTGTAGAAGCCTTGTCCTACAAGCTTTTTGAAATTGGCAACTGTGATTGGTGCGCTCTTTTCATCAAGTTGGATGACAATGCTGTCACCGCTTTCCATCTCAATCTTTACAAAATCTGTTTCTGCTTTTGATAAATTGTACATAAGTCACTCCTAAATTGTTATGCCAATATTATAACCACTTTTTCCATAGATTTCAATCCTTTTTGAAAAGTCGTTTGATATTGACGATGAAATTCAAGTCAAACTTAAAACACAAAACCATTTAA
>JAZRGC010000121.1:0-10098 GCA_045643985.1 Clostridia bacterium | reverse complement strand
TCGCTTGGTGAATTTTGAGTGGACCACCAGCGACTGGCGTACTTTTGTCTGGTGCTCAGTATTCGATTTCTCGCCGCCGCTGCGGCTCGCGTTCCGTCTTCGAATAAGTGAGTGCTTGTATAAGAACCCAACGAATGAGTGAGTGCGAATTTTTTCAACAATAACGACACAACGTGTCTATCACGAAGGCGAAGCCTTCTTTCACTGAGCGCAAGCGAAATATCACGAAATCTTAGATTTTATTTCATTCAAAAAGCAGACCAAATAAGGACTGCTTTTTAGTAAAAACAAATCTACTTTGAGTTATGGGTCAATTCTAGAAGTTTGCCATTGAGTCGTGCTTTGTCAACCATAGACGTAGTTATGAGTGTGCCTGTGGTGCCGATTAATACACCGTCAAAGGTGTATAGGTCTGCTGTCAGCATTCTGCCAAGGAGAAAGTTGTAGTCGCTTATAACTCGTGGTGGTACGGGTGCAGGGGTGGCAACAAGCACTTGCACAGAAGATTGGGGCATGGCAGGGTTGGCCGCAGTGCTTTCAACAGGTTGATGCTTGTCCTGTGTTGGTGCTTTGTTTAGAGTGTCATTGGCAAGGATTGAAACAGGTTTATCCTCGGTGGCAAGGGCAGTGAGATTGACACTCTTGCTTTTTTTGCGCTTTTTTGTTTGTCCTTTCAAAAGCACAATTTCCCCAATGCCGAGAATGTCGCTCGGTTTGAAAGTGTTGTCCCCTGCAAATACTTGCAGGATTTTCCCGTTGTGGTCAAAGGACAAGTCAGTTGCTTTGCCAACATACTGTCCGTTGTCCAAATATACATCCTTGTCCATCAATGATTTCAGGGTGGTAAAATCCACGTCTTGGACGTGTCTTATTTCGATGCAATTGTCCAAAATGAGAGCATCATTTATGGCAGTGAAATTGTCAAAGGGCACAAGAAAATCTTGGTCATTATTTATGCATAAAAAATATGCAATTTGGCAGTTGTTTTTAGTCAAAAAGCAATTCTTGACAAGTCCAATTATGCATAAATCATCTTTGGACAAAATAGGGCAATTTTTAAGACCTAAAAAATTGTACATAGTTTCATCTCCTTGGAAACTATATGTGCAAACAAATCGAAGTATAACCAAGTTGTCAAAAACGTAGGTTTATGTGTCAAAAAACGACAAAAACTGCAGTTTCGGTGCAGAGAGCCTTCAAAATAGGAAGAAATAAGATATGACATGAAAAGTGGAAAAATGATGAGTTATCCCCCAAGTTATCCACAATCCACAGCAAAAATGTGGATAACTTTGTAGATAACTTTGCATAAACAAGGAAAACTGCATAAAACTTGTTGGGGCAAAATATTCATAGAATATGTGCATAAAGTCAAGGAGTCGTGTTTTTTGTGTATTGTTGGCTTTGGTGGTTTTGGCGTGTATATGTGCAGAAACTTCCACACTTTCTTTGGCAGGAAATCAAGCAAAAGTTGTGGTGATTGATGCCGGGCACGGAGGTTTGGATGGTGGGGTTTCAAGCGCAAATGGAGTCAAGGAAAGTGACATCGTTTTGCTCATTGCAAAGGTTCTTGGAGAGTATCTTGAAAGTGGTGGATTTCAAGTGGTGCAGACAAGAAAAAATAAGTCGGCATTGGTTGGTGGCAGATTTGTCAAAAAAAGTGATATGCAAAGGCGTGTGGAAATCATCAAAAAAGCCAAGCCACAACTTGTTGTAAGCCTACATCTCAACAGTTTTGCAGACAAAAGACGGAAGGGGATTCAAGTATTTTTTGGCAATGATAGTTCAAGGGAATATGCCCTTGTTGCACAGGACTTGCTCAATCAAAAATTCAATATGGTGGATGTGGGGCGCAATTTCAGCATTCTCAAAACAGACAAGTATATTCTCAATGAAAGCCCTTGCACGGCAGTGATAATAGAATGTGGTTTTTTGTCTAATGTGGATGATGAAAGAAATTTGACCGATGACCTATATCGCCATCGTCTTGCCGAAACAATATATCAATCCATTTTGTTGTGGTCCTTTGGAGAAAGCACTTGACATTTAAAAATCTCCTTATAAAATGATTATGATGACTATAAGGGAGTTCCGATGCAACTGGGTTGAGATTTATCTAAAACCCAACACAAATTGAAAGTCGACCATTTTGTCAGCCACCCCAAAGGGTGGTTGTTTTTTTGCAGTGGGTTTTATGAAAAAAACACTCTTTACACAACGGCAGTTTTGCTTTATAATATATATGTATTGCTTATATATAGTTGTATATAGGTATAATCAAACCATATAGGTGGAAAATGAAACACAGAAAAAACGTCCAAGACGTGACGGAAAGCACAGGCTCTAAAAAACTGAAACTTGATTATGGTCAAACATTCAAGGTTGGCATAGCATTTGCAGGCATCATACTCTTTTGGAATGCATATGACTTTGTCATCCCCCTTCTTCTTGAACAGGCATACGGATTGCCCAATGCACTTCGTGGGCTCATAATGGGACTTGACAACTTGCTTGCACTGTTTATGTTGCCACTCTTTGGCAAAATAAGCGACAATGCCAAGGGCAAACTGACGCAAAAATTTGGCAGGCGAACTCCATTTATTGTCATGGGCACTTTGTGTGCAATTATACTTATGGTGTTTGTGCCTGTTGCAACTCTTGGTCAACAAGCAAAGGCAGATGAGTACAGTGCATCAATTGAAGCAAACCTCAACAATGATCAATGGATGGAAACAACTCTTGGCACTTGGTATGACAATGCAGTGGCAGGGGAAGGGGAACACTACGAAGTGGACCTTGAATATCTTGCCAACAACGGCATTGACAGAGATCGTTTTGTGAGCATACGATTTGATGAAAAACTCACGTCAAAGAAAGCATTGTTGCTCTTTGGAGAAGAAACATTCTATTATGACGGGGAAGAAATCACTGATATGAGTGCAACTGCACCAACAGGTCGCACCTATCAAGAAATTGTGGACTCCAACAAGGATTACAAGACTTTTGTTGCAAGTTCGATCAATGGCTACATCAGTGATGGCATATATGAAAATCACACTCAAACCAAGTCTGGTGTGACAAGCATTGCAGTGTATATGGTCATTTTGCTCCTTGTCCTTGTGGCAATGGCAAGTTTTAGAAGCCCTGCAGTTGCACTTATGCCCGATGTGACACCAAAGCCTTTGCGCTCACAAGCCAATGCAATCATCAATCTTTGTGGTGGCATCGGTGGGGCAATCGCTTTCTTGATATATACAGTGGTGCTCTTTGGCGAAAGACTCCACAACTATGTCATCATATTTGGCTCAGTGGCAGGTGGTATGTTGTTGCTCCTTGCAGCATTCATTGCTCTTGTCAACGAAAGAAAGATGGTCAAGAAATGTCAAGAAATTTGCGAAGAATATGGCATTGATGACTTTGAAGAAGATGAATATGATGATGACGATGAAACAGTCATTGATGCTGTTGTCGGCACAGTCATAGACGTTGAAGACACAGACGAAGCACTTGACAACGTGGCAGCAGATGTGGCGGAGGATAAGGAAGAAACGGCAGAAATCACCCCCGAAATCCTTGAAATCGCCAAGGCAAAAACAGCCAAAACCAAATCGCCCAAAGAGTGGTGGACATCAAAGTCTGTTGATGAAAGACAAAGGCTCAAATCATTCTGGCTTATCCTTGCATCAATCTTTATGTGGTTTATGGGCTACAATGCAGTGTCATCAAACCTTTCAGTCTATACAACAAAAGCACTCAACTTGTCAGCAGGCATATCCTCAATCATCTCAGGGGCAAGCATGATCATAAGCGCAGTGGCATTTATCCCTGTTGGCTACATGGCAGTGAAGATTGGCAGAAGAAAGTCAATCATCATAGGCTTTGCATTGGCAGTGGCATCATTCATCCTTGTATGCTTCGCAGTGCGCCCCAGTGACAACGTCACAGTGCCCACAGTGCTCTTTACATTGTTCTATCTCCTTGCAGGGTTTGGGCTCATCATCGCCAACGTCAACACCTTCCCGATGGTCACCGAGTTGTCCACAGCTGAAACAGTTGGTCAATACACCGGATATTACTACGTTGCAACCATGTCAGCCCAAGCCATAACACCAATGATAGGTGGTGCAGTTATGGACGCAGGTCAAGATAAGTATCTTTTCCTTTATAGTGCAGTGTGCATTGTCATAGCAATCGTGCTTATGTGCTTTGTCAAACACGGTGACGGCAAGCAAATCCCCACCGGCAAGAAACTGACAAAGGAAGAGAAGAGGCAGATACGCTTGGACACCTTAGAAAATATGGATTAAAATACCACGTTTTTACTGAGAGCAAGAAAAAGCAGACCAAACAGGGTCTGCTTTTTGAATGAAATGAAATCAAAGATTTCGTGATATTTCGCTTGCGCTCAGTGAAAGAAGGCTTTGCCTTCGTGATAGACACGTAGTGTCGTTGTGGTGGAAAATTTTGCACCCACTCATTCGTGGCGTTCTCATACAAGCACTCACGTGTTCAAAGACGGAACGCGTAAGGAGTGAGCGACGGAATAGCGATTTTTAATAGCGCCGCCACTCATTGCGAGAAATCGAGTGCCAAGCACCAGACGAAAGTACGCCAGTCGCTGGTGGTCCACTCAAAATTCACCAAGCGACAAGTGGCATAAAGAGTGGAATATCCCTAATGTGCGCGCGCCGTAAGGAACGAAGTGACGGAATAGCGCATTGCTACGGCAAAGCCGTCAATCGCGTCGAGTGCCCCTTTGCGCAAGCAAATGAGGGGAAACACGTGAGGAAGGGGTGGTTATGCACTTGATATGTTCGCACTTAATACGAGCGTGGTTATTATATTTTCGTCATGTTGGGGACACCACACCCTACAAGACGGGCAACCGATGAATGCCTCTACAATAACACCTAAATGACACGGCAGTGTCAAATCATGGGGCGAAGCAAAAATTTATAAAAAAAGGCACTTCATAGTGCCTTTTTGTTGTTTAAAGTTTGGTTTGTTGTGATTACAGTGTTTGGTCGCCGAATTTGATGACGCCTGTTTTGCGCATAATTTCGCTGACGCCAAGGCTGACTCCTGCAGGGATAAGGAACAAGCAGAGTATGATGCCAAGGGCAAGTTTCCAATCATCGATGACACCTTGAGATGCATCGATTGTGCCAAAGAGTCCAACAAGACCTGATGTGCCCATGCCACCACCTGCAGGGTTGCAACGAAGGTCAAGGAGCACTGCCACAAGACCACCAATTGCGCTTGCCACGATTTCGGGCACCATAATGACGGGCTTTTTCATAATGTTGGGGATTTGGAGCATTGATGTGCCGATGCCTTGTGAGATAAGGCCTGCCCACTTATTTTCACGGAAACTGCTGACTGCAAAGCCAACCATATGTGCTGCACAACCTGCAACTGCTGCACCACCTGCGATTGCAAATACTTCGGGGTTTTCAAGGGCAGTGTTTGATGTGGCAATTGCAATCCAGATTGCTGCTGATGATGTGGGCATTGTAAGGAGCACACCCATGACCACTGCAACAAGAATACCGACAAGGACTTTCACTGCAGTGCCTGCTTCGATTGCAAGGACAAGGACCACTGCGATAAGGTCGATGAGTTTGATGAAAGGCCAAGCGATAAACACGCCTGCCACAGACAAGAGCATCATTCCAAGGGGGATGAGCACGATGTCAAGTTTGGTTTTGCCTGCATAAAGACCTGCAACCTCAACTGTGAGCACTGCAAGGACATATGAGCCGACAGGGTTGCCAGGTGCGCCGAATGCAAATGCAAAATCTTTTGTGCCCACAAATGCATCAACAAGGCCACCGGAGAAAGCACCGATAAGACCTGTCACGGCAGCAGTGAAGACAACAAGGGGTTTTGCGCCAAGTTTGTTGGCAATGCCCACACCGATGCCTGCGCCCATAAGCATTTTTGCCATGCTTGCAATTGCTGTCAGTGCTTTTGCAAAGGAATTATCTCCACACCAACTTGCGATTTGGGCAAGGATTGTGCCTGCAATGAGAGTACAGAAAAGACCTTGAGCCATACCTGTGAAGGCATCGATGAAATATCTGTTCCAGATTTTCTTCAACACTGCAAGGATTTTGGCTTTTTTGTCTGTGTTTTTGCCATTTGTATCTTTGGCATCTTCATCCACACTTGTTTCGGTTGCAATGTTTTCTTCAACGTCTTCGATGGGAGTTTCTTCCACAAGGTCAACGTTTGTTTGATTTTCTTCAATCACTTCGACAGTGTCCACAATGTTTTCAGTGTCCATTATTAGTCCTCCATAAGATGATGCACGGTTGTCACTGCAAGGCCAAAGAGTTTGGCAATGTCATCTCTTGACACTACGTCTTCGGTTGTGGTGTTGTGTTTTGCCGTTATGGATGCAGAGTCAATGTTTGCCTCGGCAAAGGAGTTTGAAATTGAGCCGTGCAAGCAAGAGAGTCTGTTTGAGATTGAATTGTTGTCGTATGTTTTAAGCACAACATCACGTTCCTTTGCAGACAAGCCAATTGCATTGAGAACTTTTGTTGAGTGCTTGATTTTGAGGAAATGATCCCCTGTGTAGATTGAAAAGTTGTTGTCAAGTATATCACTGATCGCAAGGACTTTTGCAGAGCCAAACTCTGTGTGAGCACTGACAAAAGCCTTTGAGCCACCGTGTGCAGAGTTTTCGCCACCAAATGATGCAAACACAATGCGCACATCATTGGGGAGAAGATCGGGGTTTTCAACAAAGTAAGCATATGTTGCAAGGGCAACGGATGTTGCAACACCACCTCTATTTCTTGCATGTTTTCTTGAAAGAGAGAAGTGAGTGATAAGGACTGCAATGCCTGCAACGGATGCAAGGAAAGGTATGATTGTGAGAGTTGTCAGGGCTGCAATGTGAGTGATATGTTCTGCAATGACTGCTTTGACAATGCAAGAAGCAATGAAAACTATTGCAGAAATTGGCACTATGATGAGAGTAAACTTGCGCAACTTTTTGAAGTCATAAAGAGCATTGCCAAGGACTGCATCGTGGTTGGTGCAGATGATGATTGTGCGCTCCTTGCTGGCTTCGCAACAACTTGGGCATCTTTCACTGACAACGTTGTAGGAAACTTTCTTTGGAAGCATATTGTTGAGTTTGCCACCTTTTCCAATGAACAAAAGAAGGATTGCAATTGCTCCTGCCAAAAACAGTACAAGCGCAAAAATTGAAATGATGACTGCAGACACGTCGTGCTTGACAAATGAAAGGAAATAGACCACAAGGCAAAGAGCAAACCATATGCCGAGAAGCAAAAGAGAACCACGTCCTGCCATGGGACGTGCTTTGTATGCTTCAAGACGGACACGTGCACTTGTTTCGCTGTGGAGTCTGTCACGGATAAGACGAGCAGTGGCAGTTTCTTCCTGTGTGCCTGTCAAACGACCTTTGTGTTGGTCGAGTTCATTGCAGAAATCTGTGACGAAATCGCATGCGTCGTCAAGATCATCCTGTGATACTACAAAAGGTTTTCTGTCCAAGTTTTCCATGGCTCAATTATATAATCTAATATCAAAAAAATCAATAAAATGAAGGTACAAGCAACAAAAAATCCCCTGATAAACAGGGGATTGTTGAAAACAGATGATTTAGATGCTGTCGATGATATGTCTTTTTCTGCGTTTGCCCATGAAAAACACAACCAAAGCATTGTATCCTGCACTGCCTGAAACAAGGCGATTGATATAACCAAACTTGATAGGGGGAAGGTCGGGATAAAGAGCCTTCAAATTGTTGGCAAGTGAGTCGGCGTCTGCTTGATTTCCTGTGTGAGAAATGAGAATAAAATCGTTTTTGCCTTCTTCATAGTATTCGCCAAAGAAACGTGTGATTTCATTCATTGCTTTCTTTCTGCCAAGAGCCTTGCCAAGAAGTGTAATCTTGCCTTCGTTGCTGAGTTCAAGGATGGGTTTCAAGTGCATAACCATGCCAAGAAGTGCTGCGATTGATGAAATTCTGCCACTGTGTTTGAGATTCTTGAGATCGTCAACAATGAAAATATGATGTGTATTGTACTTGTTTTCTTCAAGCCATTGAATGACATCATCCATAGATGCGCCTTCTGCTTTCATCTTTTGTGCATAGTAGAAAAGGAGACCTTCGCCACCTGCGCCAGAAAGAGAATCGACAACTTCAATTCTTCTGTCAGGGAATTCAAGGCGCAATTCGTTGGCGACAGCACATACACTGTCATAACTGCCACTCATACCAGATGAGAATGAGATGTACAGCAAATCCTTATCGCTTTCTTTCAATGCCTTTTTCAGTATGTCATATGCAGTGCCACGGTTGACTTGAGCAGTTTTGACAAGTTGACCATTTTTGAGCATATCGTAGTAATCCATCATTGCAGGGCAATCTTTTTCGTGTTCGTAGTCTATGCCGTCAATGGTGAAAGGCATAGGCACAAGAGTTGCTGGATTTGCTTCATAGTAGCCAAAATAAAGGTCTGCTGCATTGTCTGCTGCAATGATAAAATCTTTCATAAATATCCTTCTGCGCAAAAAAAGATAATGCACATTTTTTATAATATGTTGATTATATCATATATTTACTTATTTGTCTATACTTAATTCAAATTTAGACAAAATAATGGGTTATAAAACATAAACCACCGAAATGAGCGCATGGAAACACACTTGTTTTTGCATTGAATAACACAAAAATAAAAGCACCAATGTTGGTGCTTTCAATGGTTTATGTGCCAAAATGAGTTGATAAAGTTGCTTTTGTGATGATTTAAGGAATGAGAAGTTTTCCGTCAGCACTTGCAATGAGAATGCATTTGCCTCTCACTGAGTCAAGTGCCACAGGACCAAATTCACGAGAGTCACGGCTGTTTTCACGATTGTCGCCAAGGCAGAATACGTATCCTTCGGGCACTGTAATCAAAAGGGGTGTTGAAAGGTCGGCTGTGTAAGTTGCGCCTTGGATGTAGTCCTCGTCAATGGGCAGTCCGTTGACATAGACTTTGCCATCATTGTTGATTTCAACAGTGTCCCCTGCAACTGCAACAACTCTTTTGACAAGGGTTTCGGATTTGTTGTTGTCATCCAAATCGATGTCAAAGACCACAATATCTCCACTTCTTATTTGTGCCACCATATTGAGCACAAGAGTGTCACCTTTGACCACTGTTTCAATGACCTTGCCATTTTCGTCCATGATATATTGTCCACCAACCAAGGTGGGAAGCATACTATTGCCACCAACTGGGATTGTGCAAATGACGTATGTTTTCAAAAGGATTGCAGTCACAAGAGCAACAACCACAACAACCACCATAGAAACTATGGTGGAAATCATCTTTTTCTTTTTGTCTTTTGGTGTTTCAAACACCTCAATATCGTTGTCCAAAAGTTGGTAATCCAAGTTGCTCATATAAACCTATGCCACAAGTTTTGTTGATATGTTATAGCCAAAGGAAGTTGTTGAATATCACGTTTTCGCACTGCTCAAATGAGAATTTTTTGCCGTCTGCAAAAAGTGACAAGTGTTTGCCATATTGGTTTTTGAAATCGGCAGTTGAAAGAGAAATCTTTTGCCAACATTCGCCACCATTGAGATTTATGACTGCCGTATGTTTTTCATCGTTTACGTGGACGCTGAAAAGCACGGTTTTCTTTTCCTTGGAGTAGGCATCAAATTGAAGCACTGCATCTCTTTGAGATGAAAATTGCTCACGAGTGCTACGATACATAATCAGTCTGCCTGATTTTACGGATATGCCTTTGATGTTGAATGGGCCAATCTCTGTTGAAAGGTTTTTTTCGTCAAGAATGACACCATTTGACTCTGATGAGAATCTGCCGAGCCCCATATTGCCCGTGTAGATGATACGGTCATCCCCAACTGAAACTGTGTTGGCTTTCACTCCAAGTTTTGATGGCACAATGCCTATGACAGGGGAGCAACTGAGTTCCACCACGTTTTCCATAGACACCGATGCAAAAGCAGTGATAAGTTCATCTGCATTGTAAACAGGCACTTTGTAAGCGTATTCATTTTCCCCTGTTTTTTGTCCATCTTCAAGAGTTGTCCAAAATCTT
>JAZRGC010000120.1:0-2290 GCA_045643985.1 Clostridia bacterium | reverse complement strand
CCAGTTCCAATGATGAAACTGATCGAAATCGTTAAAGGACTGACTACTTCTGACGAAACTAGAGAAACAATCCTGAAACTGACTGCAGACATCGGCAAAACACCTGTTGAAGTGTATGTTACCTTTGCGCTCATTGCAGTGATAACCTTTGGCATCTGTGTATGGGGAGTATTTTTCGGCAAAAAGTTTGGGGAAAAACTCAAAAACAAAGCAGGTATATTTGGTGGTGTAATACTCATCGCCCTTGCCCTTAAGACGATAATTGAGTTTCTCGTAGAAAGATTTGCCTAATTGCGAAAAATAAATGAAAAACACAACGTCAAAAAAGAAAATACAGATTGCCGTAATTGTGATTGTGAGTATATTGCTTGCAATCACGTTTATTTTGCAACCGATTGCGACGATTATTGTCTATGAGACAATATTTGGAGAGCGATATGAAACTATAGGTTGGAAAGCGTATTCCGTTGATGAATTTGATGGGCTCAATCTTGAAAGAAGTGATTTTTCAGTTGATGGCATAAATATTGCCGGCTATAAATACTCAAAAACAGAGCAGAATATCAAAGGTGTTATGATCCTTGCACACGGCTTGGGTGGTGGTGGACACAATACGTATATGCCCATCATTGACTACTTTGCATCCAATGGATATTTTGTGTTTTCCTATGACGGTGTGGGCAATGACAACAGCGAAGGCAAGTCCGTCAGAGGACTTCCACAAGGTGTTATAACCCTTGATAAAGCCATAGACCACGTACAAACCGTTGATGAACATGCAGATCTTCCAATAGTCCTATTTGGACATAGTTGGGGTGGATATTCTGTGGGCAATGTGCTCAACTTTCATCCGGAAGTGAAAGGCGTGGCAATATTTGCAGGGTTCAATCAAAGCGAAGATATGATAGAGCACCAATCCTCACAATACGTGGGTGGACTTTCAAAAGTGCTTTTGCCTTACGTAAATCTCTATGAAACGGTCAAGTTCGGCAAGGAATACGTGTCAATATCTGCAATATCAGGATTTGAGAGCACCACTGCCAATGTTATGATTGTGCATAGCAAGGATGACACGACAGTGCCCACAAAGTATGGCTATGATAAATTCTATGAAAGATTTGCAAATGACAATAGATTTCAATTTGTTCTCTACGAAGACAAAGGGCACAATGACCTTTTCTATTCGGTGTCAGTGATTGAATATCGCAACCAAATCAACGAAGAATATAGACGATACGTTGAGGCGCACGGTGGCGAATATGATGCAGAAATCCAAGCAGAGTTTATGTCCACACACCTTGACAAATCCCAGTGCTACGCCCTTGACCAAGAGTTGATGAAATCAATCTTGCAAATGTTTGACACAAGTTGCAGTGATTGAGTTGATGATTTAGTGAAAAATAGTTGCAAAATGTAAATTGATGTGCTATATTATTACTTGCGCCGGTGTGGTGAAATTGGCAGACGCGCTGGACTCAAAATCCTGTGGACTAATCCTCCGTGACGGTTCGAGTCCGTCCACCGGCACCAAAAGACAAGCAAATTGCTTGTCTTTTTTATTTTTCAATGGGCGATTTTCTTGTAAAATGTGGCAATTTGCCTTATTTGGCGCAGGGTAAGCAGATTGTTTGTTGACATTACACGCGTGAGGGCGTATAATAATATTTACAAGATTACAGTTAGACACAGTGAGGCAGTCGCCTTGCACTCAGCAAATATGGATTTGCACAAACAGGAGATATTTTATGAATATTTGGCATGACGTTGACCACAAACGTATTACACCCACAGACTTTTTGGCTGTGATTGAAATTTCAAAGGGATGCAAAAACAAGTACGAACTTGACAAGGAAACAGGCGTTCTTATTCTTGACAGAGTTTTGCACACATCAACACACTATCCTGCAAACTACGGATTTATCCCTCGCACATTCAGCGATGACAACGATCCCCTTGACGTACTCGTCCTTTGCAGTGAAGCAATAGTGCCCCTTGCAATGGTCCGTTGCTATCCCATCGGTGTCATAATGATGCAAGACGGTGGAGACATGGACTACAAGATCATCGCAATCCCCTTCAAAGATCCCAACTGGAACATCTACAAGGAAATCGAAGATTTGCCCCCCCACATTATGCAAGAAATGTCGCACTTCTTCAAAGTATATAAGCAACTTGAAGAAAAGCAAACAACCGTATTCCACGTGAAGGATAGAGCATTTGCCGAACTTATCATCAAGGACAACATCGAGCAATACAAAAAGAAATTCGGCTTGAAAAAATAAACTGCATT
>JAZRGC010000119.1:0-6009 GCA_045643985.1 Clostridia bacterium | reverse complement strand
CATTTGTTTCAAGTCCGTTGAATGCAGTTTTCTCACTTGATGAAAACAACCAAGTTCAGTGGCAAGAAGCAGATTTGTACAAAATTATATCAATAGATGTGACGGCACGAAAGGATGAAATCATCGCTGATTTTTTTGGCAAAGAAATCCTTGTTGGATGGCACGGCAATGACTATGTTTTTGCAGAAGACGGATTGCCACTTGACATCACTTTTGTCAAAAACATTGGTGGCAAAACCATCCTTGAAGGTGACTACGATTACGAAGAAATCAAAGTGGTTGTTGACAACACTTTTGACAAAAACACAAAGCATATTTCAATCTTGCCAAGTGTTGACAAATTGCACTTTTTCACAGTCACAGAAAACTCAATTTTGAAAGGGAAAAGACTATGATTATTTTAGGCATTGACCCGGGGCTTGCCACTGTTGGATTTGGTGTCATCAATGCAGAAAGGGGGCACTATACAGTCCTTGACTACGGCATCATTTCAACACCAAAAGAAGACACTCTCCCGGTGCGTCTAAGAAAGGTTGAAGAAGGCGTGAAAACCCTCATCGAAACATACCGTCCACAACAGGTTGCAGTGGAAGAACTTTTCTTTTCAAAAAACGTCACAACAGGCATTGCAGTTGCAGAGGCAAGAGGAGTGATTCTTCTCACTTGCAACAAACTTTTGGGAGATGAAGTTTTTGAATACACTCCCAACCAAATCAAAATGACAATCACAGGCTATGGTGGAGCAGAAAAGAAGCAAATGCAACTTATGGTGCAAGCCTTGCTTCGCTTGAAAGCAATCCCACGACCTGACGATGCTGCCGATGCACTTGCAGTTGCACTCTGCCACGGACAAGTTGCAGGTATGGCAGGACAATTTAGAGTAAAATAACAACCGAAAGGTGAAATATGTACAATTATATTACAGGCAAAGTAGTTCAAGCAGTAGGCAACACCCTTGTCATTGAAAACAATGGGATTGGCTATGAAATCGGTGTCAGTGGCAACACGCTTTACGATGTGTGCAACATTGGCTCAACAGCAAAGATTTACACCTATCTCTATGTGAGAGAGGACACCTTCGCATTATACGGATTTTCAACCCTTGGCGAAAAGACATTGTTCCTTCGCCTCATTGAAATCAGTGGTGTAGGTCCAAAACTTGCAATGCAAATCCTCAGTGGCATGGATTTGAATTCCTTGTCAATTGCCATCGCAACAGGGGATATCAAAACCTTGTCCAAAATCAAGGGACTTGGCAAAAAGACGGCAGAACTCATTGTTGTCAGCATCCGTGATCAAGTGTCAGGTGATTTGACAAGCGCAATCTCACCCCTTGAACAATATGGTGACAAAGACCAAAACGATGCAGTGTTCATCCTTGTGTCACAAGGTATGTCCAACACCGATGCAGTGCGCCTTGTTGCAGATGTTGCCAAAACAACCTCAGGGCTTGAAAATATCCTTAGAGAAGCATTCAAACGTATCAACTAGAAATTATGGAAAACAACGGAATTATCAGCAGATTCAACAAAGACATCTTGTCGCAAGAAGAAGACAGAGTCATCACACCTGTATATCGTGATGACGATGACCAAGAAAACAAACTTCGCCCCAAGATGCTCAAAGACTATGTCGGTCAAGAGAAAGTCAAGCACAACCTTGACGTGTATATGCATGCAGCAAAGCGCAGGGGAGATGCCCTTGACCACGTTTTGCTTTACGGTCCTCCCGGACTTGGCAAAACAACCCTTGCCCACGTCATAGCCAACGAAATGGGCGCACAAGTGAAGGTCACCAGTGGTCCTGCAATCGAAAAAGCACTTGATCTCAGTGCAATGCTCACCAAACTTGAAAAGGGCGACATCTTGTTCATCGATGAAATCCATCGCTTGAACAGAAACATTGAAGAAATTTTGTATCCTGCAATGGAAGATTTCACTCTTGATATGGTCACAGGCGCAGGCGCAATGGCATCAAGCCTTCGTATGCAGTTGAAGCACTTTACACTCATTGGCGCAACCACCAAGGAAGGTATGCTTTCAAGCCCCCTTCGTGATAGATTTGGCATCAAATTCCGTCTTGAACCTTACACCAATGAGGAGTTGACCAACATCGTGTCAAGAAGTGCAACAATCCTTGGCATTCCCATTGAAAATGATGCTTCATTTGAAATTGCAAGAAGAAGCAGGGGCACTCCACGTATTGCCAACAGATTGCTTCGCAGAGTCCGTGACTTTGCTGACTACGAAAATCTTGACGTCATCAACCTTGCAGTCACAAGAAAGGCATTGGAATTTATGGATGTTGATGAACTTGGACTTGATGCAGTTGACAGAAACATCCTTGAAACAATCATAAAGAAATTCAGTGGTGGTCCAGTTGGTCTTGACACCTTGTCAGCAGCAACAGGGGAAGATGCAACAACAATCGAAGATGTTGTTGAGCCATTCCTTATCCAACTTGGTTTCATTCAACGTACACCAAGAGGCAGAGTGTGCACCCTTGGGGCATATAGACATCTCAAACTGAAAAACTAAAAGAAGACAAAATGACAGAACTTAAAACAAGCGATTTTTACTACAATTTGCCCGAAGAACTCATTGCACAAACTCCTGCAGAGCCAAGAGATAGCAGTCGTATGTTGGTGTATGACAGACAAAAGGACACCATCTCACACGAGCATTTTTATGATATAGTTGACCATCTTGAAAAGGGGGATCTTCTTGTCATCAACAATACACGTGTCATACCTGCAAGGATTTTTGGACATATAGACGGCAAACAAACCACCTTTGAAATCCTTCTTCTCAAACGCCTTGACTACACCCATTGGGAAGGCATAATGCGCCCTGCACGCAAGGCAAGAGTGGGCAGTGTCATCAAAATCAGTGATGAACTCAGTGCAACAGTTGAAGAAGTTGGCGAATATGGCATACGAAAAATAGCCTTCCAATTTGACGGAGTCTTTGAAGACATTCTTGCAAGAGTAGGCAATATGCCATTGCCCCCATACATCCACGAAGTCCTTGAAGACAAGGAAAGATATCAAACAGTATATAGCAAAACTGACGGCAGTGCAGCAGCCCCAACAGCAGGGCTTCATTTCACACCCGAACTTATGAAAAAACTTGAAGACAAGGGTGTGGAAATTGCCACAGTGCTTTTGCATATTGGTCTTGGAACTTTTAGACCTGTCAAGGCAGAAAACATCCTTGACCACGATATGCACACAGAGTACTACGAAGTGGATGCAGTCAATGCAGAGAAGATAAACAAAGCCAAAAAAGAGGGCAGACGTATCATCGCAGTGGGCACAACATCAGTGCGCACATTGGAGAGTGTAGCAGACGAAAATGGACTTGTCCGTGAGTGCAAAGGCAACACAAACATATTCATTTACCCCGGCTACAAATTCAAAACAGTTGATGCACTCATCACCAATTTCCACTTGCCTGAAAGCACACTCATCATGCTTGTGTCAGCACTTTTAGGCAGAGAAAAAACCCTTGAAATCTACAACAAAGCCGTTGAAGAAAAGTACAGATTTTTCTCATTTGGTGACTCTTGCTTTTTTAAATAAAAACAAATTTAGCAATATATTGAAAGTTGAATTTATATCAAAAAAATACAAACAAAGGGTTTAAACGCCCAAATTGATAGGTAAACTATGCGTTTTGAAGTTTTACACGTTGACAAACAAACCGGAGCAAGAACAGGCAGGCTCTACACAGATCATGGTGTAATTGACACACCTTGCTTTATGCCTGTGGGCACAAAAGCAACAGTCAAAGGACTTTCTCCTGAAGAAGTCAAAGACACAGGAGCACAAATCCTGTTGTCAAATACATATCATCTTTATCTTCGTCCAGGTCATGAACTCATCGAAAAAGCAGGTGGTCTGCACAAGTTTATGAATTGGGATGGAGCAATCCTGACAGACAGTGGTGGCTTCCAAGTTTTCTCATTGTCATCTCTTAGAAAAATCACAGATGAAGGCATGCACTTCAACAGTTTCATTGACGGAAGCAAGCACTTTTTCTCACCTGAAAAGTCAATGGAAATCCAAAGAGCATTGGGCAGTGACATCGTCATGGCATTTGATGAATTGACTGCACCCGACATCTCACACGACAAAGCAAGAGATGCAATGGAGCGCACTCTCCGTTGGCTTGACAGATGCTCCAAAGTGGAGTTGAAACCCCATCAAACATTGTTCCCAATCATACAAGGCAATATGTATGAAGATTTGCGCATTGAAAGTGTCAAGCGCTCATTGCCTTATGCAAAATGTGGCATAGCAATTGGTGGACTTTCAGTTGGCGAAACAGCAGAGCAGATGTACAAGATGCTTGACGTCTTGCAACCATATCTCCCCCCAGAGCAACCTCACTATCTTATGGGTGTTGGCACAGCCGACTACCTTGTCGAAGGCATTGCAAGAGGAGTTGATATGTTTGACTGTGTGCTTCCCACACGTATCGCAAGAAACGGCACAGCAATGGTTAGAGAAGGCTTCTTGACCATAAGAAACGCACCTTTCGCAGAAGATTTTAGACCAATCGATGAAACTTGCGATTGCTATGCTTGCAGAAACTATTCAAGAGCATACATCCGTCACCTTATCAAAGCAGACGAAATTATGGGTGGCAGACTTTTGTCAATCCACAACATTCGTTTCCTTGAAAGACTTTGTGCAGAAATTCGCCAAGCAATCAACGAAGATAGATATGGCGATTTCCGTGACGAATTTATGAAAAATTATTCTGACAAATAGTTTAAAGTGTTCAAAATGCCCCAAAATAGGGCTTTGAGCAAAAAATTTAGTTGCAAAGCACCAAATTTGGTGTATAATATCTATTGCATTAAAAGAAAAGTGGTTTGCACAATGTGCTTGCCACAATATAAGGAGAAATTATGCTTACAAACATTATCGCAGCAGAAGCAGCAAAAGGCACACTCCCCAATTGGGTTATGCCTGTTGTTCTTGGTGTCCTTCTTATCGGTATGATGGCAATGTCAATCATCCCCCAAAGAAAACGTAGAAAAGAACACGAACAAATGATGAATAGTCTTACAGTTGGCACAAAGATTATGACAATCGGCAGAATGGTCGGCAAAATCGCACAAGTCAACACAGACAATACACTCGTTCTCAATGTTGGCACAGATTTGAACCCTACACTCATCGTCATCGACAGACAAGCAATCGGCTTGGTTCTTGAAAACGTTGCAGCACCCGTCATTGAAACACCTGTCATCAACACACCTTCACAAGAAAAGGAAGAAGACCCCTGTGGTCAATGTGATATTCCCGAAGTGGAAATCCCCGAAACACCAGAAATTGAATTTCCTGATGTGAAGTTCCCTGACGAAGAATAAAAAACTGCGCTATTTAGCGCCTATCAAAAAGTAGACCAAACAAGGTCTGCTTTTTTTTAATGAATTGCAATCTATAAATAACTTTGTTATTTTCTTCTTTCGGGTAGGTTGACTTTTATGACACCCAAAATTGCGCCACCAACGGGCAAAAATGCAAGGTCAAGCCAGTTGAAATTTATGTCTTTGAAGCCCTTCATTGCGCTGAAAATAAGGAAGGACAAAAGCATAAATACAAGACCTGAAATCACGCCTTTCAAAATGCCATTTTTGCTGTTTTTGAACCCTATCAACACCCCCAATGCCAGTGCCAAAAACTTGATGCTATAGTTCACAGGGACTATGATTTTTTCATCCAAATCTGCCCATCTCACAACAAGTGCAAACAGCAGTACAAATAGCAGAGAAAAGAGCAGGGCAACAAGCACTGCACGGAGTATATCTTTCAAGTCAATTAGGAAAATTTCTTTGTTTTTCATAGGACATTTTATGTTCAATTTCATTGCAATATGCCACTGACAAAATAGGTGCAAGAAACGGATTTTTGACCTTGCAGGTTGGTTGTATGTGGAAAAAGCCCCCAAAATCTACCAAAAACTTTTCAAGTTTAAGTAAAAATGCCTTTTATTTGTT
>JAZRGC010000118.1:0-6466 GCA_045643985.1 Clostridia bacterium | reverse complement strand
CTTGAACCCCATTCAAGCGCGCTACCAAACTGCGCCACACCCATGTAGCGTTGCTATTATATATCACTCAACATAAAAATGCAAGCATTTGACGCAAAATAAATAAAATATTTAATTTTGTTGGTTTTCTTCCTTTTTCTTTGAAAGGGAAGTCACCATAAAGATGAGTCCACCGGCAAGGACAACAACCACTGACAAGACGATTGCAATGATTTGCACTGTTGTAAGTCCGTCAAGTTTGAATTGATTCTTGTGTATGAGCACATCTTCATTGTTATATTTGACTTTGTAGAAGTCGCCAATCTTTTCAACCACTTCAAGACGTGTGCCGTCAGTGACCTTTGCAACAATAATGTTGCTGTCTTGGGTGGAGTAGAGGTTGACAAGTTCGCCGGCACGTGAAGACTTTGCTCTGCCGTAGTCCTTGTTGACTTTTTCAGGCATTTCAGGCTTGTTGATTTCAGGAGTTGAAGGTTTTGATGTCACCTTTTTTTCAAGCCCACTCATTTCTGTGTAATAGGTCTTTCCGTTGTATTCAACTCTCACCCAGTTTCCATCGCCATATCCACCAGCATTGTCAATGACGGTTAGGGCAGTGCCTTTAACCACAGTGACTCCACCATCAGTTGTAGGATTGACATAAAGTTTGATGTTGGTGCTTGCAATATATTCCCCTGCAATGTCAGTTGTAGGAGTGGTGTCTACAAGGTTGAATATCCAACCCTTTGCGCCATTTTGAGATGTATAGAGCATGCCATCAACCTCATAGCAAACGATATGCTTTCCACCATCAATTTTTTGGACAGTTGTGCCGTCATGATCGTTGGTCAAAAAGTAGGTTTTGTCGGTTGTGATATATGTCTTGGCAACAGAGTTTGCAGTGTCAATAGTTGACGGATTTTCCTTGACATCAACCATAGGACTATCAATAGAAATCAAAGCATTTTCATTGGTTGCAATCACCAACTTATTGCCGATTTTGCCCATGGATTTTCCTGTGAAATTATACAACTTTGATTCAAGCAAAATGGTTGTGGATTGTGCCACTGTGCCTTCGATATTGCCTTCAACAACCTTTTGCCAAGGGTAGCAGTGAACACCATTATCATCGCCCAAAATGTACACGTTGCCAACAACGTCTGCAAGGATGTCAACAGGGCTGTAGCCGTCAATTTCAAAGGACAAAATGTCAACCTTTTCAAGACCATTCTTGCCACTTCTTGCCACCACTACACCTGTGTCAGTGAGCACATAAAACAGATTGGTCACGTGCAATGCTTTTCCGTTGTTCACGTCAAAAACCTTGTGTAAACTGCCGATTATGTTCACATAAACACCGTCTTGTGCAAGAATGTACATTCCACTGTTATATACAATGTCCTTGACATCAAGGTTGGTTTTGATGGTGCTGACAACTGTTTTGTTTTCAATGATTTGGATGCCGTCAAGTGTTGCAACATACAACTTGTTGTTGCCTTCTGCAATGGCAGTGGGAGTGTTGATTTCAAGTGCCACAACACTGTCGCCAACATAGAGCAGTCGATTGTTGCCAGTGTCTGCAATGACCAACTCATTGCCAAGAGAAACTGCACTTTGAGGAGTGTTCAATCTGTCAAGACCTGCGCCACCAAATGAGTGGTTGCCAACATAAGTCAACACACCATCTTTGTGGGCATATTTGTCATATCCGTCTGCACCTTTTGCTATGTACAAGAAATCGCCATAAGCAGTGAAGTTGCTTGTGGAAATTCCTGTCACAGAAACTTCAAGATTTTCAGGGTTGACAAGGATGATTTCAGTGCCGTTGTGAGCATAGATAACTTCGCCCATAACTGCATTTGCAATATGCTCAAAAAGTGTTGTTGTTGCCTCTCCTGTGGTGATGTCATAGATATGTAGCATACTGATGCCGTGAGGTGATTCAAACAGGAAAATTTTGTTGCCGTCAACTGCCACAACAGGTTGATTGTTGAATACGTCATTTTCATATACGTTTATGGGTGAGTCAAGTCCATCTCCATAGACCTTGATCTTGCCATATACGTGGACGTAGAGCAGATTGCCGTCAGTTGCAAGATAGCAGTCGTCATTGATGATAGCCTTGTCAATTTCTGTCACAGAATTTGCTTTGACGTCAAGAGAGTAAAAGCCCTTTTCCCCTTTCAAAACAACGTTTGTGCCATAGACAAAAATCTTTTCCACGACGTCATCAAATGATGCAAAATCCTGTGAGCCAACGTATGAACCTGTGTATGAAAGAATCTTGTTTTCATTGTCAGCAGTGACAGTGAGATAGTTGTTTACACCAATAGCATCAACGTTTTCTGCCTGCAAATATCCGTTGTTTGGATACACCAACTCGACCTCATCTGCAAGAGCAACTTGAGTGCAGGAGAAAGCCACTGCAACCAAAATTACAGCAAATGTCAATGTGGATATGAAGTTTTTCTTTTTCAAAACGTTGAGCATACTTGAAATTATATACAAATTCTACACAATAGTCAAGGCAATGAAAATTGTTGACAAATTGATGAAATAAATTGACGAAAAGGACAAAATCCTTGAAACATTCCTTTTTTGTACTTGTATTATAGCATTTATTATGATAGTATTAGAATAATAAAGGAACAAATTATGGCAAAGAAATTTTACTATCACAACAGAAACAAGCAAGCAAAACCCCAACAACCCAAGGCAAACAATGCAGTTGAATGCAACAATCTTTACCCCGTGGAAAAGATGAGCCTTGCTCTTGAAAATATTGGTGTAAGTGCCAAAACGGCAGAATTGCTTGCAAAAAACAAGATCAACACAGCAGGCGATGTATGCATTCGCACTGAGAGAGATATGTTCAAAGTCCAAGGCTTCAACAAGAAGATGCTTTTTGAACTGAAAGATGCTTTGAAAGCACAAGGCATGGAATTTAGACCACCAGTGCCAAAAGCACCCAAGCAATCTCAATCCACCGAAAAGCCCGAAAAACAAGAAAGAGTTGAAGGCAAAGGACAAAAGAACAAGCAAGACAAGCAAAAGCCACAGCAAGAAAAGCAACCCAAACTTACCGAGCCATTGGCAGTTGAGGATTGGCGCAAAATCCAAAAAGGTGGCAAATGGGGCTTTTATGATGGCATGAAAACAGTCATCGAGCCTGCCTATGACGAAGTATTCTGCTTCCACGAAGGTCTTGCATCTGTCGAACTTGACGAAAAGTGTGGCTACATCAATGACAAAGGCGAAGTTGTCATACCTCTTGAATATGAAACAGCAATGAGTTTTTCAAGTGGTCTTGCAGCAGTCACAAAACGTGACAAATTTGGATATATAAACAAGGAAAATACCGTAGTCATACCTTTTGAATACGATGCAGCCACAATTTTTGTAGATGGCGAAGCAAAGGTCAAAAAGGACGGCAAATGGGGCACAATATCCCTTGACGGCACGGTCAAATGGATCTAATCGATCCAATATGAGGTATTTATGAGAAATTGTACATATGCAAACAAAATGAATAAACGTTTTGCGTTGACTCTGTTTATGATCGTTGTAGTTTTGCTATGTGCAATTATTCTTATTCCAAATGGGGTTGCCAGCGCAGAAACCAAAGTTGGATTATTTGACAACGCCCCCGATTGGCAGGAAATCTATGATGATTACACTGCGAATATCGTTGATGACTGGTATTTTGATGAGCAATATCTTGACATGTACAATGCAATTGAAGAAGTGAGCAAAATGGTCAACGACAGTGCTTTCAACAAGGAAGCACTGAAAAATGACCCCATAGTCATTGCTTCAATTGAAACGGGCATAAGCGCAGTGTATGATGCATCAGGCGATTATGATGGCAAAAGATGTGGCATCACTCAAACCTTCATCGATCCCATTGAAGTGGAATATAGATTGCATCCTATTTTTGAAGATGTGCTTTTGACCGACAAAAACGGCGATTACGTTTATTATGTATCCACCGAGAACTTCACTTACGAATCTGCAAACGGCACAATCATCACCATTGACTGGTTCAACACTGGCAATATTGTACAGGATATGATCAGTTTTGATGACCACGGTGTTGGTGTCACAGGCATAATGGCATATCTTATCCACCAATTTGGGCTTGAAGATTACATCAAGATTATGCCCATCAAAGCAGACGACCTTTATTATCGAGTGAATGGTGTTTTGCAACTTGCTTATACAGAAGGCACTCTTGACAATGCAATCCAATGGGCATACGATCACGGAGCAGACATAGTCAATGCATCATTTGGCACTTCTGCCAATTCAAAATGTGTGTCGTTGGCAAAGGATATCCTTGTTGTGGGGGCAGCAGGCAACAGCAATTCCAACACGCTCAACTATCCATCCGGACACAAAGATGTTTTGGGCGTTATGAACTATGTCAAAGACGAAGACGGCAATCTTGTGATTTATGGCAGAGATGCCATCGAGAGTTATGGCTCAACATATGGTGAGTGGTATGATGTTGTTGCGCCGGGCGAAACATTGGTCATCCCTTGCTACGGACTTTATGCTGACTATTATTGTTCATACAAGATTATGGGCGGCACAAGTTCATCTGCGCCTATTGCAAGTTTTGCTTCAGCCCTTGCAATGTTGAGATATAGGGGATATGACAACTATGGTGTGGATATTGAGTTGACACCACAAGTGTACAAGGAAATGATCCCACACTGTTCAGACCAAGTGGCAACAAGGGTGGATGACAATGGCATAGTGCACAAATTCCCAGCCCTCGATTTAAAGAATGTGCTCATATATGATTTCTATGGCGACATAGCCTTCCTTGAAAAGATTGGTGTTAACGTTGACAATATGCTCAGTGTGTCATCAAATGCACACTCAAAGCACTTGGTTGGCGAAACAATAACACTCACGGCAGACACAAATCCTGTCGGCATAAGCAACGGAAAGACAATTGGATGGTGGTATCAATTCAATGGAAAAACCTATCAAATAGGTTTTGGCAATGAAATCCAATTCAAAATCCCAGAAAAAGTTGGCGCATACAAGATTTATTCTGCATTTGTTGATGAACAAGGGGATGCATATTTGGAAAGCGCAAACCCCATAGAGTTTGCAGTTGAATACTATGACCATGCAGACATCAAGTGGGATGTGCAAGCAACAACCTCATCATCAACCATAGAAAAACTGACGGTTGGAGATGTTGTCAACATCACAATTCAAGGCATTCAACTCTATGACCCTGCCATCGTCAGTGAAATTGTATGGCGAGTCAACAATATCAACGTTGCCAAGGGCGCAGAATTCTCTTGGCCAATATATGCAAGTGGTCAGTACAAGATCTATGCAAAGGTTGCAGGCACGGAGTATTTGGTTGCAGAGTTCATCGCTCTTGCAGACGCTCCCCAACCTCCCACAACAATAACACCCAGCCCCGAGCCTGACCCAGAGCCTCCTGTGGTTGACTACAATGACAACACTGTCAAAGTGGCAATCATAGTGATTTCATCGGTGGCAGTGGCAGGTGTTGGAACGTCTATCGCAATTGCCGTTATGGCACGTAAAAAGTCAAAGAAAAGCAAATAAATTGCAAAACAGATGCTTTAAGTGAGCAATATAAGTATATGAAGCATCTGTTTAAAATAATACGTCAAGCAAAGCGAGAGAAAATAGTGATGAAATACACCTTTTTGAAAGCAAATAACACAAGGCAAGTGGCAATGACTTTTATTGTCGCTCTGTTGTTGTTTGCTTTTCTTTTGCCATCATTCAATGTTGCACAAGCCGAAGAAACCACATGGGAAAACGGCTACAATGAGTATATCAATTCCTTAAACAACAACGATGACAAGGACTGGTATCTTGGGGAAAATCATCTCAACATCAATGGCGCATTGTCAATCATTGATGACTTTTTGTGTGATGACAATTTCAACAAGGAAGCCTTGCTTGCCGATCCAATCATCATTGCAGTTGTTGACAGTGGCATAGGTCACGCCTACACAATGAGTGAGGACACTGAAGTGCCTGTTTCACCTGAAAATGTTTACAATGACGGAGTTGAATACAAACTCCACCCAGTCTTTGATGATGTGCTTTTGAAGGACGACCAAGGGGAGTATGTTTACGCCAATATGGCAAAAGAAGTGTCAGTGCGCAACGAAAATAAGTACACCATCAAAACCCTTGAAGCAATAGACAGTGGCAACATCGCTTGCGACCTTGTTGACAACACATCCAACGATCACGGCACACACGTCACAGGCACAATTGCAATGCTCATCCATATGCTTGGGCTTGAAGACTACATCAAGATTTTGCCCGTCAAGGCAAACGTCTATCTTGACAAAAAGACAAGTGGAAGCAACACAAATTACTATGCAAGTTACAACATCAATCAATTGAATGATGCAATGGATTTTTGCCTTGAAAAAGGCGCAGACATTGTCAGCCTATCCTTGACTGCCTACAAAAATAA
>JAZRGC010000117.1:0-5462 GCA_045643985.1 Clostridia bacterium | reverse complement strand
TGATTGTGTGTGAAGTTGCAAGGCAAAGGTTTGCCATACGAACTTGACCATCGCCAAGAATTGCATTGTGGTTGACTGTGCCCCAGTTGTTGGGGTATGCATTCCAAAGTTCGCCACAGAATCTTTGGTTGATTTCGTGGACGATTTGATAAATTCTGGGAAGGAGTGATTTGAAAAGGTCTTGTGGCCATTTTTCAAGAGCCTCCGCCATAACGGTGTGGTTTGTATAACTGACTGTGTGTGTGACGATGTCCCATGCTTTGTCCCAACCATATCCGTAATCATCAAGGAGAATACGCATAAGTTCAGGAATGCAGAGTGTGGGGTGTGTGTCGTTGATGTGGATTGCAACACAGTCTGCAAGGTTGTCGAGAGAAGGATTTGTCTTGAAATGACGTTTGATGATGCTTTGGATTGAAGCAGAAACAAAGAAATATTGTTGCTTCAAGCGCAATGACTTGCCTTCAATGTGATCATCGGCAGGATAAAGCACTTTTGAAATGCTTTCTGCCATTGCCTTTTCGCTCATTGCCTTGACATAGTCGCCCTTTGAGAACATATTCATATCAAAGTCAACAGGTGCTTTTGATGACCAAAGACGGATACGGTTGACTGCATCGGTGTTGAAGCCTGAGATGTTCATATCATAAGGCACTGCAAGGACTGTTGAGTGATCCTTTTGTTCAACGTGAAGTTTGCCGTCTTCCCATCTTTCTTCAAGACGTCCACCAAACTTGACTTCATAGATTTCTTCCATACGGGGTGAAAGCCAAACACCACCCATCTTCAACCATTCATCAGGTTGTTCAAGTTGCCAACCGTCTGCGATGACTTGCTTGAAAATGCCGTAGTCGTACATAATTGAGAAACCACTTGCTGCATAGTCGCAAGATGTCAATGCATCCATATATGCTGCTGCAAGTCTGCCAAGACCACCATTGCCAAGTCCTGCATCGGGCTCAAACTCATAGAGTTCATCAAGAGTCATACCAAGTTCGCCAACTGCCTTTTCAACAACATCTGTGATGCCCATATTGAAAAGATGGTTCTTCAGGCTTCTGCCAAGAAGGAATTCCATTGACATATAGTACACTTGCTTTGCATTCTTTTCACGGACTTGCTTTTTGAAGTCTATGCGAGTGCTTGTGAGTATGTCACGGATGACCATGCAGGTTGCTCTGTAAATTTGTGACTTTGATGCATCTTCGGGTTTGATGCCAAAGTTTCGAGCCATAACTGCTTCGATTTGTTGTGAGAAATTTTTGCTCTTTTCAAGATAATTCTTTGTCATACTAATCCTTTTCCTCTCCCGTTTCCCCCGCCGAGAAAAAAGTTTTATTTTTATTATTGATTTTTTTAGTTATTTTTGTAGATGTCGATATACTTCTTTGCGCTTGCTTCCCAACTGTAATCGCCACTCATTGCATTGTCTGTGACTTTTGCCCAGTTTTCCTTGTCGTGATAGCAAGCAAATGCACGCCACACTGCATCAAGCATATCATAACTGTTGTAGGTTTTGAAAGTGAATCCTCTGCCTGTCTTTGACTCGTGATTGTAAGGCTCAACTGTGTCTTTCAATCCACCTGTTTCTCTTACAATAGGCACACTGCCATATCTCATTGCAATAAGTTGACTGAGTCCACAAGGCTCAAACTTTGATGGCATCAAGAACAAATCACTTGCGCCATACAACTTGCTTGCAAGATCACTGCTGAACTGCAAGATGCCTCTAAACTTGTGAGGATATTCGTCTTCAAGTTGAAGGACTACATTTTCATATTTCCATTCCCCTGTGCCAAGGATGACAACTTGCAAGTCTGCACGGAGAATTTCGCCTATGACTGCACCCACAAGGTCAAGCCCCTTTTGTTCTGTAAGACGTGTGACCATTGCAATCAAAGGTCTGTTTTCGTCATAGGACAAATTGAGCATTTCGCAGAGAGCCTTTTTGTTTTCCTTCTTCTTGTCTGCAACGTTTTCCTTGTTGTAGTTGACAAACAATGCTTTGTCCTTTGATGGGTCATAAAGTTTTGTGTCGATGCCATTGACAACGCCATGAATCTTGTATTTTCTTTCTTCAAGAATGCTTTCAAGACCATAACTGTAAAATGGATCAAGGATTTCAGTTGCATAAGTGTCACTGACTGTTGTCACAACTGCACTGCACTCAATGCCACCTTTCATATAGTTGACACATCCGTCATAGATGACCAAATTCTTTGCCGATTCAGGAAGCCCCAAAATGTCATCGAATATGCTTTGGTCAAACTTGCCTTGAAACTCTATGTTGTGGATTGTATATACGGTTTTGATGCCTTTGTATCTTTCATCGCCACGATAATACACATCCAAATAGACAGGTGTCAGTGCTGTGTGCCAATCATTTGTATGGAGCACGTCGGGATAGAAATCAACCATCTTCAGCACGTCAAGGACTGCCTTTGAAAAGAAGGCAAATCTCTCGCCATCGTCAAAGTGACCATAAAGTCCTTTGCGCTTGAAATAATACTCGTTGTCAACAAAATAATAGGTTATACCCTCATAAACGGCTTCATAAACCCCACAATATTGTTTTCTCCAACCAAGTTCCACTTCTGTTGCACCCACAAAACGAAGGGTGTCACGATAGGTGGATTTGATCTCATCCTTGTAGAAAGGAATGATAACTCTTGCATCGTGGCCTAGGCGCAAAAATGATTTGGGAAGTGCACCTGCAACATCTCCAAGACCACCTGTCCTTATAAAAGGCATTGCTTCTGAGGCAACAAACAATATCTTCATAATTTTCTCCTTTTCAATGAGTTTCTGTTGAAACTATTAGATGACTTTGCCTTTGACGACAACCATAGGATATGATTCATGACCACTGAGATGACGATCATTTTTGATGATGACATCCTTGTCAGTGATGGTGTAATCAATGGTTGCTCCGTCCATAATGATTGAGTCTTCCATGACGATTGAGTTGCGCACAACTGCACCCTTGCCAACTCTTACACTTCTAAAGAGAATGCTGTTTTCAACAGTGCCTTCGATGACACAACCGTCTGCGATGATGCTGTTTGAAACAACTGCATCGTTGCCATATCTTGCAGGGACGCTATCTTTGACCTTTGTGAGAATTGTAGAATTCTTGTAGAACAAACTTTCTCTCACTTTGGGGTCAAGCAAATCCATGCTGTGTTTGAAGTATGATTCAATTCTGTCAATGACTGCAACATAGTCCTTGACTTCATAACTCATGACGTAAAGGTCGTCAAGTTGTTTGCTGAGAATGTCTTGTTCAAAGTCCTTTTGACCGTATGCATATGCTTTGTCGATGAGTGAAATGAGCAAGTCCTTCTTGATGAAGTAAATGCAAAGGTCGCAAAGACAATTCTTGTCGCCATCAACTGCAAGGCGCATATCTTTGATACGTCTGTTTTTGTCAACGGACACAACAAGTTTTCTGCTGTTGGGATTTTCAACCTTGTATGTGAGCACTGTGATGTCTGCGCCCTTTTCAATGTGGAAATCTTCCACTGCATCAAAGTCGATGTTGAAAGCAATGTTTGTATTGGCGATGACAACGTATTCTTCGCTTGCTTCCATCATAAATCCACGGACTGTGTAAAGTGCTTCCACTTCTCCATTATAGACGTCACGTGTTGTGTTGAAAACGTGGGGAGGATACACTGAGATGCCACCATTCTTTCTGTTCAAATCCCAATCTCTACCTTGACGGATATGGTCCATCAATGAGTTGTAATTGCTTCTTGCAATGATGCCAATATTTGTGATGTTTGCACTGACAAGGTTTGAGAGTGCAAAGTCGATAAGACGATATCTGCCACCGAAAGGCATTGATGCAGTTGTACGATGGATTGTCAGGTCATTGAGATGACTGTCTGCATCTGTTGCATACAAAATTGCCATTGTATTGTGTTTCATATTCCCCTCCTAACCAATCATTTCGTTTGCGCCAACTGTTGCGCCTTCTGGAAGTTGATATTTTGGTGCGACAACACTGATCTTCCATTCGCCAGGCTTGCACTTTTCAAGAGTTTCGCCAACCACAGCATTCTTGCCGATCTTTGCATCCCAGCCGATGATTGCATATCTTACGTCTGCGCCATCTTCGATGACTGCACCGGGCATAATGATTGCACCTTCAACGTAGGCGTCTTTGCCAATGTAAACTGAGTGTGAGATGACACTATCCTTCACTGTGCCGTGGACAACTGTACCTTCACTTATCATTGAGTGTTGCACTTTGCCTGTTGCTGAAACATAGTGAGGTGGCTCTGCCATATTTCTTGCATAGATCTTCCATTTTTCATCGTCAATGTCGAGATCTTTTTCAGTGTTGTTCAAGATGTCCATATTTGCTTCCCAAAGAGATGAAATTGTTCCAACATCCTTCCAGTAGCCATTAAACTTATAGGCAAACATTCTTTGTCCGTCTTTGAGCATATTGGGGATGATGTTTTTGCCAAAGTCGTTTTCACTGTTGGGGTCTTGTTCATCAGCAACAAGATATTTTCTAAGCACGTGCCATGAGAAAATATAGATGCCCATTGATGCCTTGTTGCTCTTTGGTTTCTTGGGTTTTTCTTCAAACTCGACAATTTGATTTGTGTTGCCTTTGAGGTTGAGTATGCCAAAGCGACTTGCTTCTTCCATAGGCACTTCAAGGACTGCGATTGTGCAGTCTGCCTTGTTGGCTTTGTGCTCATTGAGCATCTCTGCATAGTCCATCTTGTAAATATGGTCACCTGACAAAAGAACCACATAATCAGGGTCATAGTTGTCGATAAAGTCTATGTTTTGATAAATTGCATTGGCTGTGCCCTTGTACCACTCACCTGATGATGCTCTCATAAATGGGGGCAACAAATAGATGCCACCATTGAGTCTGTCAAGGTCCCAAGGTTGTCCGTTGCCGATGTATTGGTGGAGTTCAAAAGGACGATATTGTGTCAAGACACCAATGGTGTCAATGCCACTGTTGACACAGTTTGAAAGTGGAAAGTCGATGATGCGATATTTTGCACCAAAGGGGACTGCCGGTTTTGCCACGTCATTGGTCAACACGCCAAGTCTTGTGCCTTGTCCACCTGCAAGAAGCATTGCAAGACACTCTTTTTTCTTGCTCTTTACACTCATTATTTTTCCTCCTTATCCTCAGGGATCAAAATCATCACTGAGTTTTTGGGTATATTTAACTTGATTGAATATTTGTGGCCGTGTGCAGGTGTGCCCACTGCTTTGAATGTGGGACGTCTTTCTTCTTCACCGCCGTATTTTTTCAATGCAGAATAGACTTCTGCTCTGTATGCCTTTCTTTCAGGCACACCCATAACGTATTTGTGATATTCAACAGGTGAGAAGTTGATCACAGCAATGACATATTTTCCGTCTGCTGCGGAACGAATGTATGAAGCCACGTTGTTGTGGTTGTCATCAACAACAATCCACTTGAA
>JAZRGC010000116.1:0-14727 GCA_045643985.1 Clostridia bacterium | reverse complement strand
AGCAGAAGGTATTGTCTTCGCAGCAAACAAAAACGGCAAGAGCGTCCTTCTTGAAGTCAACTGCGAATCAGACTTCGTTGCAGGTGGCCCCGTTTTCCGTGAATATGTTGCACAAGTTGCAGATTACATTCTCGACAATGAAACAGCAACAGTTGAAGAAGTTATCACAGCAATGACACCCGTCACAAACGAATACGTTATGAAGATGGGCGAAAAACTCTCAATCCGTCGTTTCACAGTCTTCGCAAGCAATGAATCAAAGATTGACACATACATCCATATGGGTGGCAAAATTGGTGTCATGGTTGAAGCATGTGGTTGCTGCAAGGACGATGTCCTTCACGACGTAGCACTCCAAATTGCTGCAGCAAATGCACAATATATCACAAAGGATCAAGTTCCTGCAGACGTTGTTGAACACGAAAAAGAAATCCTCAAAGCACAATCACTCAATGAAGAAAACCCCAAACCCCTTGCAATCATTGAAAAGATGATCGAAGGCAGAATCAACAAATTCTTCAAAGAAATCTGCTTGCTTGACCAAGTTTTCGTCAAAAATAGCGATCTTACAATCAGCCAATATCTCAAAGACAATGGCAATGCAAAAATCTTCCGTTTCGTTCGTTATGCAATGGGCGAAGGTCTCCAAAAGAGAGAAGACAACTTTGCAGAAGAAGTTATGCAACAAGCAGGCCTTAAGTAAAAACTTTAAAGGGGACGCTATTGCGTTCCCTTTTTTTACGCAATTTTATATAAATTGTATTAGAGGAGCAATTTTATGTCACTAAAATACAAGAGAGTAATAATTAAAATTTCAGGAGAAGCCCTTGCAAAAGAAAATGGCATGGGCATCGACAATGACAAATTGGCATACGTTGTAAACCAAATTCTTGAAATTCACAAACAAGGTGCTGAAATCGGCATCGTGGTTGGCGCAGGAAACTTTTGGAGAGGCAGACAAGCAGATGCAGAAATGAATCGCACCACAGCAGACCATATGGGAATGATTGCAACTGTCATCAATGCACTTGCAATTCAAGATAGAATTGAAAGAAACGGTGTTGCTTCACGTGTTATGACAGAACTTGAAATGCCCGATGTTGCCGAACCATTTATCTTCAAAAGAGCACTTAGACACTTTGAAAAAGGCAGAATTATTATCTTTGCATGTGGAACAGGAAATCCATACTTTTCAACAGATACAGGCGCAGCACTGAAAGCAGCACAAGTTGGAGCAGAAGCACTCCTTCTTGCAAAAAATGTTGATGGTGTCTATGATAGTGATCCAAAAACCAACCCCAATGCAAAGAAATTTGACAAAATCAGTTATATGGACGTGATTGCAAAAGGACTGAAAGCAACTGACACAACAGCAATCACAATGTGCATGGAAAACAATATTCCTGTCATCGCATTCAGCCTTATGGAAGACGGTGCAATGATCAAAGCAATCAACGGTGAAAAGGTTGGCACATATATTGGAAACTGACATTCTAACCAATTAAATTTGAAATTTTAATAATTTAATTCAACCCAAAAAGGACGGAAAAATTTCCGTTCTTTTTATTTATTTTCAATAAATACTTTGGAAGAAATAAAAGTCTTGATTTTTTAATTATACTTTGGTATAATTAGTATCAGTTAATAATAGGAGGCAATTTATGTCATACGGAATTGAACTTGTCGATATGATTTTCGACGATATGCAAGAAAAATTTGCAAAAACAACAAACAACTACGAAAGCGAACTCAAGATGGTCAGAGCAGGTCGTGCAAACCCCCATCTTCTTGACAGAGTTTTTGTTGACTATTATGGTGTTGAAACACAACTTAATAAGATGGCAAACATCACAGTGCCCGAAGCACGCCTTATTGTCATCTCTGTTTGGGATAAATCACAACTTAAAAACGTTGAAAAGGCAATCCTTGCAGCAAACCTTGGTGTCACGCCCAACAATGATGGTATTGTAATTCGCTTGGTTTTCCCCGAACTTACACAAGAAAGAAGAAAAGCAATCGTGAAAGACATCAAAGCAAGTTGTGAAAATACAAAAGTTGTTCTTCGCAATGCACGTCGTGATGCAATTGATGAACTCAAAAAATTGGAAAAATCCTCAGACATCACCGAAGACGATTTGAAGGATCTCACAGCAGATGTTGACAAGGCCCTCTCAAAGGCAGTTGAAGACGTCGAAAAGATGTGCAAAAATAAAGAAGCAGAAGTTCTTGAAATCTAATGCAACCTAGACATATTGGATTCATAATGGACGGCAATGGCAGATGGGCCACAGAAAGAGGTCTATCTCGTGCTGATGGATATCCCGCAGGGCTTCTTGCCCTGCGTCGTGTTATTCAACGATGCAAAGAAATAAATATTGAAGCCATTTCTGTCTATGCATTTTCAACAGAAAATTGGGCAAGACCAGAAAGTGAAAAAGAAGCCATTTTCAAAGTGGTTGACACATTCAATCGAACTTATGAAGGCAATACAAAAATCACTTATTCTGGAAATATTGCTTCGCTTCCAGATTATCTAGAAGATAGCATTTGTCAAATTGAAGATAGAACAAAAGATTTTGAAGGAACAACTTTGAACATTTGTTTCAACTATGGTGGTAGAGAAGATTTGCTTCATGCCGCCGAAATATGTTTTTCACACGGCAATTTTTCAAAAGAAAACTTTGAAAGAGCATTGGCAAGTTCACATTTACCACCTGTCGATTGCATAGTTCGCACTGGTGGAGAGATGAGATTGAGCAATTTTATGCTTTATGAATCTGCATATGCCGAACTTATTTTTCTTGTGAAAAACTGGCCTGATATGGACGAAACAGATGTTGATAAAATCATCGAACTTTTTGAAAAAAGAAATCGCACATTTGGTGCATAAGTCCGCAAGTCATAATTTTGGGTTAAATCGCCATAAAATTTGTGGATAATTGGGTAATTTATGTTTATTAAAAGAACAATCACAGGCGCTTGCCTTGCAATTCTCCTTGTTGGAGTCATCCTCGCATCTCACTTTGTGAGTGCAATTTTTGTTGACGTTTTGATCCTGCTTTTTGCAGCAGGTGCAGTTTGGGAACTTCATCAATGTTTCAAAGGTATGGGACGAAAAATGTTCATCGCCCCATCGATTATCGTTCTCACACTCTCATATCCTGCATTCTATCTTATGCAATACTTTATGGCAGGAGATGCCGGAGTCAAAACAAATATCGGCTTCTTGGGCTTGGTCATAGTGCTTCTTCTTGGCGTTATGGCAGTGCTTATCGAGTTTACGTTCCGTCCATCAAAAGACGTTGACCGTGCCGACATCACCGAAGAAGCATTGAAAGATGGTTGCAACATAAAAGATTTGTTTGTCAACATTTTTGTTCTCATTTATCCCACACTGTTTATGGCATTGGCATGGGGACTTTCATACAAGTACTATGCAGTAATGACAATTATGATGGCAATTGCGCTTCCTTGCGGTTGTGATTGCTTTGCATATTGGTTTGGCTCAATGATCAAAGGCAAAAAACTTTGCCCCAAAATCAGCCCTAAAAAAACAATTTCAGGTGCAATCGGTGGTCTTGTTGGTGGAATGGCCGTAGCAATAATATTCTGGACTATATTTGAATATTTTGCAGTGGTACAAACTGCACCCAGTGGTCAAATATATCAACACATTATCTCTCACGACGTCGCAGGTTGGGAATGGAAATCAGCGCTCATCTTATTGGCAATTGGCTTTGTTGGAGCAGTTGTCGGTCAACTTGGCGACCTTGCCGCATCAAGAATTAAACGTGCAATCGGTGTAAAGGACTACGGCAAAATCTTCCCAGGACATGGTGGAATTATGGATAGACTTGACAGCATCACATTCAGCCTTGTCATAATGACTATCGCAATGGTTTGTGCCTACGGATATTAATCACAACAAGCAGTACTACAAGAAAATTAATCCACAAATCTAGTGGTAAAATAAAGCACTTTCAACTTTGTTGAAACGTGTATAGGCTAGATATGAAAACAGTCACAATTTTAGGAAGCACTGGTGCAGTTGGCACTCAAGTGCTAAATGCAATTTCAAAACATCCCGATCGCTTTAAAGTGGTCGGGCTTTCGGCATATACAAACGAAAATCTTCTTCGTCAACAAATCACAAAGTTCAACCCTACACACTATTATTTTCCCGGTGGAGCAGTTGAAGTACAAAGTTCACTTTTTGATTTAATCGAAGATGAAAAAAACACCAAATGTCTTGGATCACTTGAGGAACTTGCAGAAATCCCTGCAGATATAGTTGTTTCAGCAGTTAGTGGAATAGCTGGTTTATGGTCGGCAGTGGCAGTCTTGAAACGTGGTGGAACATTGGCGATTGCCAATAAGGAAACCATTGTTGCCGCAGGAAAGCATCTCAAGGCACTCGAAAAGAAATATGGCGGCAAGATTATCCCTCTTGACACAGAACACTCAGCAATCGCAACCTGTCTTGAAGGCGAAAACAATAAATACATCAAAAAACTTATTTTGACTGCAAGCGGTGGGGCTCTGCGTGACATACCCAAAGCACAATTTTCAAGAATAACCCCAGAGCAAGCACTTGCTCACCCCGTTTGGAAAATGGGCAAAAAGATAACAATTGATTCAGCAACACTTTTCAACAAAGGACTTGAAATAATTGAGGCCATGAGATTGTTTGACGTGCCACAAGACAAAATTGATGTTGTAATTCACCGTGAAAGCGTAATTCACTCAATGGTTGAGTTCAGCGACAACAGCATTAAAGCACTGCTTTCAACACCCAACATTGCATTGTCCATTGAACGAGCACTCTATTATCCCGAAAAAAATACAGCAAGCGTTGCCCCACTCAAACTGACAGAACTCGGCTCGCTATCCTTCGAAGAACCTGATTATGACAAATTTCCTTGCCTTGCAATAGCAAAGGAAATGGCAAAACGTGGAGATGGAGCATGCATTGCAGTTTCAGCGGCAGATGAAGTGTTGGTTGACCAATATCTCAAATACAAAATTAAATTGACAGATATTCCCACAAAACTTGAAAAGGTTTTGGCAAAATTCGAAAAAGTCGGTGATGTCAAACTTGATGATGTCACACGAATAGATACGGAAGCAAGAAAATATACTTATTCCATAGGAGCAAAATAACAGTGGTTTTTCTTTTGTCTGCAACTGCAGGAGAGGTGTTTAAATATATCGGTTTCATTATCGTTGCGATTTTAGCATTGATGCTTATGATAATTATCCACGAAAGTGGGCATTATCTTGCTGGCAAAATGTTGAAATTCCGTATAGATGAATTTTCAATCGGCTTTGGGCCTGCAATTTTCAAAAAAAGAAATAAGAAAAATGGAGAAGTCTTTTCAATCCGTCCTATTCCAATTGGTGGCTTTTGTGCTTTCCATGGCGAAGACCAAGAAGGGGAAGATGCCGTCAACCCCTATGTAAACAAAGATGTGGCAAGCAACGGTGAAAAGGGTATTCTTTCATATATCATTGATGACACAGATCCAGTTGCAACAAATCAATCAACTGCAAACGCTCAAATTGCCGATGGAAAAGAAGGAGTTCTTTCATATCTCAATGCTCAAAAGAAAGGCCCTTATTTCAATGATCAACCTGCATGGAAGCGCCTAATTGTCTTATTTTCAGGCGCGTTCTTCAACTTCCTAAGTTCAATCTTGTTTATAACAATATTGTTTACAGCATATGGACAAATTTTGCCCGTGGTTGTAGATGCTCATGAGTTTATATCACAAGAACAAGTTTTTGAAGCAGGTGATGTAATTCTTTCCGTCAATGGAAAACAAGTCAATGTTATGATGCCCGAAGATGTGTCGGCAGCATTTCAAAAAGCTGGCGATTCTGCTACGTTCACAATAATTCGTGATGGCGAAATTATTGAAATCGATGCAGTTAGAGCAGAATATATTTACACTTCAACTCAAAAGGATGAATTAGGCAACGAAACCACTACAACAGAAAATAAGGTCGGCTATGGTGTTTCGCTTGGTACAACTTGGCAAAAACTAGATTTCTTCCATGCTTTTTCACGAGCCTTCGGTTATGCCTTCTTCATTGTCTTTAAGATATTGGCATCTCTTGGCGCACTGATTACAGGCAAAATAGGTCTAGAAAGCGCAGGAGGCACAATAACAGTTGTCAAAACAATTGCAGATATGAGTGCTCAAGGGTTCCATGCCTTTATGTACACTATTTCAATCATTTCAGCCAATCTTGCAGTAATGAACCTTCTTCCTATCCCTGCACTTGATGGCTCACGAATGGTGTTTACGTTCATTGAAATGATATTCCGTAAGCCTGTGCCAAGAAAAATCGAGGGAATTATCCACACTGTTGGGCTTGTTATATTGATGCTTCTGGTGGTTTTCCTTGATGTTTTCCACCTTGTAAACGGATAAATCACTCAAAAAGTCAAAAATAATACAAAATTATAAGAAATATACAAAATAATGAAACGACGTTACTCAAAAGAAATCCACATTGGCAATATTGCTGTCGGTGGCAAGTCAGCCATAACCATTCAATCGATGCTAAACACAAAAACCATTGATGTGGATGGATCATTGGCACAAATCAACGAACTAAGAGAAGCAGGATGCGATCTCATTCGTCTTGCTGTTCCGGATGAACAATCAGCAGACGCTTTTAAGGCAATTGCTGATAGGTGTGGATTGCCACTTATAGCAGACGTACATTACTCATACAAACTTGCAGAACTAGCAATCAAAGCAGGAGCAAAGAAACTGCGAATGAATCCTGGCAATATGGCAACAGATGCTGAAAATATCAAAAATCTTGTTGCAATGCTCAAAGACTACAATATTCCTGTTCGAATTGGCGTCAATGGTGGAAGCCTTGATAAACGCTTTAAAAATATGAGCGAAGAAGATGCGTTGGTCGCAAGCGCATTGTCAACTGCTGATATGTTTGAAAAGTTTGGATTTTCAGACCTTATTGTTGCAATCAAGGCATCAAACGTTCAAACAATGATAGAGTCCAATAGAAAACTTGCAAAAGTATGTGAATACCCTTTGCATTTGGGAGTGACAGAAGCAGGAACACTTAGAAGTGGTTTGGTCAAATCTTCAATTGGAATTGGAACTCTCCTTGAAGAAGGCATTGGCGATACAATTAGAGTATCATTGTCAGCACCAGTTGTGGAAGAAGTTTACGCAGGAAAAACAATCTTGAAATCACTGGGACTGCGAAGCGGTGGTGTGGATGTTGTTTCTTGTCCAACTTGCGCAAGGACAGAAATCGACGTACAAGGCTTGGCAGAGAAGGTTGAACAAATGACTGCCAAAATTGAAAAGCCTTTGAAAATATCTGTCATGGGTTGTCCTTTGAATGGCATAGGAGAAGGACAAGGAAGCGATATCGGCATTGCCGGAGGCAAGGAAAAGTCAGTTTTGTTGAAAAATGGAGAAATTTTCAAAACTATTGACAGCAAAGACTTAATGAGTGAATTTTTGAAATTACTTGACGAAGTTTTACAAAAATAAGTGTTTTTTATAATACTTGAACGGTTTTAGGTATAATATGACAAAGTTTTTTGAACAGTTTGTAGAAAAATCTAATGGTGCATTTCCTGAGTTGAAGTTTAACTCAGCGACTTACCATAAAAAAAACAACGTTCTTGAGATTCGATTCATAATCTCTGCATTTGACTCTGAAATGTTCAACGACAACAAAATGGCAGATGTCAAAAGCATTGTCGAAGGACTTTTCCCCGGAGTAGGAATAGTCGTAACATACATACGTACATATGCCGACAAAACCAATGTGCTCAGTAAAATTTACGAATATTTCAAAAACTATGAACAGATGCTGTTCAAATACTTGAACGATAAAAATGTACAAATCGACATTAACGATAGAGAAATTGAGATTAAAATTTCATTTGACACTCCAACATTTATGTTGTTGAAAAACACCGATGCAGAAAGTAAACTCAAAGAGTTTCTTGATGAAAATTTCAACGGAAATATTGAAGTCAACTTTGTTGAAAACATTGTAGATATAAGCAATGCAACAATAAATAATTTGGTTGAGCCACAACATTCGGTGCAATCAAGCGGAGCATGTAGGCTTATCAAAACAACAGGTTGCGACAAAGTGTATTCTAGGGGAAAAATCACCGGTGTATCTCAAATGCCCAGTTATATAGGTGATGTAAAGCATCCTACTGAAAACATTGTTTTGTGTGGTAAAATCAGTGGATTACAACACAAAGAATACAAAAACAAACGATATAACCCCGATGATCCAAACTCAAAAGAACCTGAAACAAAGCCAATGTTTAGATGTGTGCTTGATGACACCACTGGACACATAGAGTGCGTGTGTTTCCCAAGACTCAACGATGTCGAAGCATTGAAATCTCTCAATGACGACGAAGAAGTGATCTGTCTTGGAAATGTTTCAGTGTCTTCTTACAATGGACAATTATCATATGCTCTTGACGGCATTTTTAGATGTTCTATCCAGTTTGATTCAATCCAACAAGTCCAAAATAAGACTTGTCCAAGCAAATATTCAGTTGTTTTTCCCGAGCCATATTCAAAAATGTCACAGGAAAGTTTGTTTGAAGAAAAAGTGGCTGTTGCGGACTTCCTGAAAGACAAAACTTTTGTCATATTTGACTTTGAAGCAACCGACAAATTTATAAATACTGCCGAACCCATTGAACTTGCTGCCGTAAAGATGAAAGATGGTCGCTTGACAGAGGTATTCCAATCCTTTGCAAAGCCAAACGAACCTATAAGCGATTTCATTACGGAATTGACTTCAATCACCAATGAAATGGTTGCAAATGCTCCAAGTTTTGAGGAAATTTTGCCAGATTTCTTTAGGTTTACAAGAGACTGCATTCTTGTCGGTCACAACATTTCCGGATATGACTTCCCATTGCTTGAAAAATACGCAAGGCAAGAAGGCTATAAGTTTGATAATGAAATGGTTGACACATTATTGCTTGCAAGAGAGCATTTGACCGAGTTCAAACGATTTGATTTGGTCAGTCTTTCAAAGAACTTGAATATTTCACACGAAAATGCCCATAGAGCAATCGCCGACGTATATGCCACAGCAGAACTATTGAAAATCATCGCATCACGCCTATAATAACCTGAAAACGGAATAAATCTACTATTTATTGACAAAAATTGTATTTTATTTGTTTACAAATAGTTGCAAAATCATTTTTTTCGTGTTATTATGTCAATGCTAAATAGTACCAACTAGATAGAGTGAGCCGAAAGGTTCACTCTTCTTATTATAAGGAGTTCTATGGAAAACGTCTTTTTGAGCACAGAAGCCAAAGAAATTATTGAAAAATCAATAAACGACACAGTTGTATCACTTGACCATGAAGTTGTTGAAATCAAATATTCAAAAGAATATGGCAAGTATAATTTGACTGTGTATATTTGGTCAAAAAACGAAGTCGATCTCAATTCCTGTGAAACAATACACAATGCTTTGAGTGATTCCCTTGACAAATATGAGGAACTGTTCCCAGAAGAATATGTGCTTAACGTATCATCATCAGGTCTTGACAGACCAATTGTTTCAATGGATGATTTCCGTCGTGCAATAGGCACAGAAATCGAAGTGAAACAAGACAAGGCCAAACATCACGGCATTTTGCTGTCATACACTGAAAATGATTTTGTTATTCGCACAACAGACAAGAACCCCAAAGAAATTAAATTGACAAAAGAAAACGTTAAAATACAACCGTATATCAGGTTTTAGGAGGACCTTATGGCAAAAAAAGTTAAAGAAGACTTCACTGCAGATTTCTTTCCAGCTCTTGAAGAACTTGAAAAGACAACCAAGATCTCAAAAGAATCTATGATTGAAGCATTGGAATCAGGTTTGGTTTCTGCATACAAGAAGGAATTTGGTGAAGCAAGAACAATTGCAGTCCGTCTCAACGAAGAAAAGGGCACAATCAAAGTTTATGCACATAGACTTATTGTTGAAGAAGTTGAAGATGAAGCAAGTCAAATCTCTCTTGAAGATGCACAAGAAATCAAAAAAGATGCACAAATTGGCGAAGTTATCGTTGAAGACATCACTCCCAAGGATTTCAGCCGTATTGCAGCACAAACAGCAAGACAAGTTGTCATTCAACGTATCAATGATGCAAAGAAAGAATACATCCTTGGCGAAATGAATGAAAAACAAGGCGAAATCGTCAGTGCAATCGTAAGAAGAAAAGAAGGCAACAACATTTACGTTGAAATCTGTGGCACACAAATGGAAGGCATTATGATGCAAGCAGATCAAGTGCCCACCGAAACATACAACCTCAACGATATGATCAAAGTTTACGTGAAGAAAATCCGTGAAACTTTGAAGGGCGCACAAGTCATCGTATCACGTTCATCAGCAGGCTTTGTTAGAAGACTTTTCGAACTTGAAGTCCCCGAAATCAAAGCAGGTCTTGTTAAGATTGCAAGTTGCGTACGTGAAGCAGGCTTTAGAACAAAAATTGCTGTGTACAGCGATGATCCCAATGTTGATGCAGTTGGATCATGTATCGGCAACAAGGGCATTCGTGTCAATGAAATAGTTCAAGAATTGGGTGGCGAAAAAATCGATGTCATCGAATATTGCGCAGATCCTATTGAATTTTTCGCACGCGCACTTAGCCCTGCACAAGTTCTTATGGTTTCAATCACCGAAGAAGAAAAACGTGCAAGAGTTATCGTTGCAGACGAAAAACTCAGTCTTGCAATTGGCAGAAATGGTCAAAATGCACGTCTTGCAGCAAAACTCACTGGCTGGAAGATAGACGTCAAACCTGCTTCAAGCATTCAAACACAAGAAGATGCCGAATAATCCAAAAAACACAAGAAGATGTTGTGTGTGTAGAGAGCACGCTGACAAAAAAGATCTTCTTCGCTTTGTAAAAACACCAAATGGGATTGTCCTTGATCAAACAGGCAAAATACAAGGTCGAGGTGCATATGTTCACAATAACGAAAAATGCATCAATTCTTGCATCAAGAAGCAATCTTTAAACGTGGCATTCAAACAATCTGTATCAAAGGATGTGTATGATGAACTCAACAAACAAATCTAAAATATGCTCATACATAGGCCTTGCAATGCGAAGTGGAAGAATTTTGCTCGGAGAAGACAAAATCACCGAACAACTCCGTTCTTGTGTAGTTGTCCTAATAGATGAATCTGCAACAGATAAGTATAAGGAACGTGTGGCAAATAGATGCGCCAACATTCCAACATACGTTTTAGACTGCGTTTCATCAGCCGTTCATCGCGAACAAGTTTTTGCCATAGCAATCACTGATAGTGGTCTTGGCAATGCAATTCTAGAAAATTTGAGGTAAATATGGCCGAAAACAAAACGACACCCAAAGACAACATCAAGTTGTTACAATCTTATAAAGGTGAAAAATTTGCATCATTGGTGCAAAGTATTTCACAAGAAAGAAATAGAGCCCTCGTCCTTAAAAATTCTATCAAGGCAAAAATTGTCCAACTAAATGAAATTATTTTTGAACAAGAAAGAGCACTTGAACAAACAGAAGCAGACAAGGCAAAGGCATCAAAGACTGCAATAAAGGAAACCAAGGTTGAAGAAACCAAAGTTGAAATCGTTGCACCCGAAGTTTTGCCCGTTGTCCCTGTTGTCGAAGAACAAACAGAACCCTCAACTGCACCTGTCGAAAAGAAGGAAGAAAAGGTCAATGACCAACCCAAGAAGGTCCAAAAGGAAGAAAAGCAACAAGCAAAGAAGGATGAAAAACCTGAAAAAACCTCTCAACCTAAAAAAACCTCCCAACCTGTAGAAATAGAGAGAGTTGCCACAGGCAAACCTAACGTTTGGCTTATCAAATATTCCGATGGCTCACAAAGGGAACAATATATTCCCCCTGAAAAACCCAAGAAAACAGAAACAAGAGTTTTCCCTGGTGGCTATGATACTAGAGCACCCAAAACAGGTCGCCCTCAAGGTCAAAACGTGCAACAAGGCACACAAAAACCTTCAAACAATGCACGTCCCAACCAACAAGTTGGACAAAACAATGTTTCACTTCAAAATGCTGCTCAACAATTCCCCCCCAAACAAAACCAACAACGTGGCAAGGGTGGAAAGACCAACGATGGTTCAAAGAAACTTACTGAAACCGGAGCAAGCAAATATCAACTTATGAAGCGTGGCTATATTGTTGACGAAACAAGAGCCATGACAGACGATGAAGACTTCAAGTGGCGTGGACATAAGTCTGGCAATAAGCAAAAAGGTCAATCTGCACAAAATGCTATCGTTATTGACCATGCAGTTATTACCACCGATCCAGTGCCCATCAAAGTCCTCAGTGAAAAAATCGGCAAAACAGGTGCAGAAATCATCAGCACGCTGTTCCTTCTTGGCATCATCAAGAATATCAATGGTAGCATCGACTTTGAAACAGCAGAACTTGTCACTGCTGAAATCAGCAAAGATCATCCTATCACTCTTGAATATCGCCCTGAAACAACACACGAAGATGAACTTGCTGCAATCCGTGAAAAACAAGCAGCACAAGGTGGCCTTGTGACACGTCCTCCTGTGGTTTGCATTATGGGACACGTTGACCACGGCAAAACATCATTGCTAGACTATATCCGCAAATCTAACGTAACAGGTGGCGAAGCAGGTGGCATCACACAACACATCGGTGCATACACAATTTCATTGAAAGGAAGCCCCATTACATTCCTTGACACTCCTGGACACGAAGCATTTACAACAATGCGTCCACGTGGTGCACAAGCAACAGACATTGCAATCTTGGTTGTTGCAGCAGATGACGGCATTATGCCTCAAACAATTGAAGCAATCAACCATGCAAGACAAGCAAATGTGCCTATCATTGTTGCATGCAACAAAATCGACAAAGTCAGTGCAAACCCTGATAGAGTTCTCAATCAATTGACTGAACATGGTTTGCTCCCCGAAGAATGGGGTGGCGAAACACCTGTTGTCAGAGTTTCAGCAAAAACCGGAGAAGGCATTGAATCACTTCTTGAAAACGTCCTTATCCTTGCAGAAATTAGAGAACTTATGGCAAATCCCAACATCAAGGCACGTGGCACAATCATCGAAGCAAGAATGGACAAAGGTCTTGGAAAGATTGCAACTGTTCTCGTTCAATCCGGTACACTCTGCTGTGGCGATGATATGATCGCAGGCACAGCAACCGGCAGAGTAAAAGTTATGATTGATGACAAGGGCAAGCAAGTCAAAAAAGCAGGTCCTTCAATTCCTGTTTCTGTCACCGGCTGGGATGAACTCCCTGAAGCAGGGGACATTATGGACGTTGTCGAAAGTGATCGTTTTGCAAGAGAACTTGCAGATGAAAGAAAACTTAAACTTGCAAGAAAAGACGAAAGCAACGAATCAGTCAACCTTGATGATTTGTTTGATAAGATTTCAAAGGGCGAACTTAAGACAGTCAAACTTATTATCAAAGCAGACGTCCAAGGCTCACTCGAAGCAGTCAAGCAATCACTTGGCAAACTTGGCAATGAGGAAGTCAACATTGAAATCATTCATGGTGGCGTTGGTGCAATCAATGAAAGTGACGTTTCACTTGCTGACACTGCAAAGGCAATCATCATCGGCTTCAATGTACGTCCCGATGCCAATGCAAAATCACTTGCTGCACAAAGAAAGATAGACATCCGTTTCTACAACATCATCTACAAAGCAATCGAAGACATCGAAGCAGCAGTCAAAGGTATGCTCGCTCCCAAATATAAAGAAGTTGTTTTGGGCAGTGCAGATGTCCGTGAAATCTTTAAGATTTCAGGTGTTGGAACAATTGCAGGTTGCCACTGTACAGACGGCAAGATCCTTCGCAATGCACGCGCAAGACTTATTCGCAACGGAAAAGTTGAAGCAGACACAGAAATTGCATCACTTCGTCACGGAAAAGATGACGTCAAGGAAATTGCAAGAAACTACGATTGTGGTATCATGCTCTTGAACTATCCCGATGTCAAAGTTGACGACGTAATCGAAGCATATCAATTGGAGCAAATCTAATGAAAGTACGTATTGAAAGAGTCAACGGCGAACTTCAACGTCAAATCGCAACAGTCATTGCTAACGATATCAAAGACCCAAGGCTTCAAGGGGCAATCGTTAGCGTGACTAATGTACACACAACCCCAGACCTTAAATATGCCAAAGTGCATCTTTCTGTTTATGCAGATAGTGCAGAAAAAAAGAAGGAAGCCTTTGACACGGTGGTTAGAAGCAGATCGTTTATTCGCAACAAAATCAAAGATGCAGTTCAAATTCGTTTGATGCCTGAATTGCATTTTGTCATTGACAATAGTTGCGATTACGGTATGCATATTGACAAAATTTTGTCAACAATGGTCATACCACCTGCAGAAGATAACACTGAAGAAGACTAAAATGATTCAAAAGGCACAAGAGTTATTTGATAAAATCGCAAAGGAAATTGAAAAAGCACAAAGCATCTCAATCTACACCCATGTGAGTCCAGATTGCGACACTTTATCTTGCGCACTTGCTCTTAGATGTGCGCTGATATGCATTGGAAAATCAGTCGATGTTTATTCAGTTGACCCTGTGCCTAGCACACTAAAAATTTTACATGGTGCAGAATGCATATCATTCCCCGAAAAAAAAGTCCACGATTT
>JAZRGC010000115.1:0-3109 GCA_045643985.1 Clostridia bacterium | reverse complement strand
TAAGAAGTTCAAAGATATCCAATTGAAATTTCATTCAAAGACAAGATTTAGTTTAGAAACAGCAACTTTAGAATGTTTTATCGGTGGTTACTTGAAACGCTAGGAAGGAGAAGAAAATGGCAAATTATAATGATGAGCGTTTGGTTGCAGTTGAAGAACGAAGAGATGAAACCTTGAAAGAAGTAAACAAAGTCTACGATTCCATGATCAATCAATCTGACAAGTTTTATCAGGCACAGGTTGATGCAACTAAACAGTGGGAAGAAAAACAGACAGAGTTGCAACAGGAAAGAACTGATTTTGCAATTGAACAGATTGAACAGCAGAAAGATCAGGCTCATAAAGATTACACAAAGGAACAGTCTGCATCCTATGTAGATTGGCAGAAACAAAGCAATCAGTATGGTGCAAATGCAGAGCAAATGGCATCTGCAGGACTTACCAATACAGGATATAGCGAAAGTTCTCAGGTTAGTATGTACAACACATACCAAAACCGAGTTGCAACAGCAAGAGAATCCTACCAAAGAGCAGTATTGAATTACAACAATGCAATAAAAGATGCACAGCTTCAGAACAATGCTGCACTTGCAGAGATAGCATATAACGCACTACAGCAACAGCTTGAATTGTCGCTTCAAGGATTTCAGTACAAGAATCAGCTTGTGCTTGAACAGGCGAACAAGAAACTTGAAATTGACAATATGTATTGGAATCGTTATCAGGATGTTCTTGACCAAATCAATGCCGAAAATTCTATCAAGGCAGACATTTGGAAGTATCAGGATAATCAGAAGTGGCAGACCGAGCAGAACGAGCTTGACCGTCAGCACGAATCCAAAGAAGCGGAAATTGAACGTCAATTCAAAGCTGAACAGGCAGAAATTGAACGTAAATACGATGCTGAACAGGCAGAGCTTGACCGCAAACACGACATTGAATTGCAGAAAGCGAAAACCGAAGCCGAAAAAGAATTGCTTGCAATTCAGCACAAAAACGATTTGGCAAAACTTGAAAAGCAGAAGCAGAATGAGTTGGCTATCCTTGCACAAGAACTTGCAAACGATAAGGCTCTGTATAGTTACCAAAAATCCGTTAGCAGTGCAAAGATTGGTAGTTCAAGCGGTTCAAGCAGTTCAAGTCGTTCGCCCGTATGGTCAAACTCTGCCAAAGTTGCTTCTTCTCTGAAAACCACAAATAAAAGCTCTACAACCAACAACGGAACAACCAAATATAATATGCAAAGTTTGACTAATGCAGGATATTCGGCTGCTTCTCCTCAAAAAGTTGCTTCGGCGGTAGCAGCGGGAAAATTAGTAACGTACACGAAAAACGGACAGACATATTTCGCGAAAGGCTCTCCGCTTAACAATTACAAATACAGATTAGGGAAATAAAGGGGTGATAATATGAGTTGGGCTGAAGAATTTGAAAATGAACTGAACAAAAAGAAAAAGAAGAAAGAAACTTCTTCAAATACGCAGAAAAGCGCAAAAAGCTCAAAAACGAAAAGTGGCGATTGGGGAAGCGAGTTTGAGAAAGCTCTAAACTCAATGGCCACTGATGAAGAAGATATTGCCCCTATTTCAAGGTATCGAAAAGAAACCACAACGACAAAAAAAGATGAAGAAGACGATATTGCGCCTGTAAAGAAAGAGAGAACTTGGTTTGATAAAGGTGTCTTTGATGATGGGTATCAGCCTTTCGACATCATAAAAGGCATACTTGGCACAGGTACGGATGCTACAACACATATCGGTGCCGGCATTATAGGCATTGGTGAAAAAATAGTTGATGCAGGTGCTATGCTTGGAAATGCAATGTTCCAACAGAATATGGCAGAACAAATGTCATATAATGCGATGGCTAACAGTTTAACAGGTAAAAAAACTCCGCTTATCGACGATGTTGTAGAAATTAAGGAAGCAACGGACAAGGGAACGGCAGAGTTTGTCGCAAAAGACCTGTATAACGAGGAAAACATTGCAAGACAAATCATTTCTGCACCTGTAAAAAAATTGACAGGTATTGATTCGGAAACAGATTCTTTCTTGGGAGAAAAATCTGATGCTTTGGCACAATCAGGCGGTCAGCTTTTGGCTCAAATCGGAGTAAATGCAGCACTTCCGGGCAGTGGTATGGCATTGATGGGTGCTACTGCATTTGGCTCTGAAGCGGAGAATGCACTTCAGCAAGGAGCGACTTATGATGAAGCTCTTTTAAGTGCAACCATTAGCGCAGGTGCAGAAATTCTTACAGAAAAGCTCGGTGGTATCAGTTTTGGTGGTAAAACATTGACTGATGTAGCATTTAACAATCTATCTCGCAAAATGACAAATAAAATTGCAAAGGTAGCGATAACATCAGGAAAGATTACTGCGGATGCTTTGGCTGAAGGTGGAGAAGAACTGCTGTCGGGGTACGTGAGTGCTGCAGGGCAGAAACTTTCCTATATGGAAGACAAGGAAATCGAAGAACTGTTCACCAACGATGATAAACTTGAATCCTTTATCGGCGGTATTGTTTTAGGCGGTGCTTTCAGTGGTGTCGATGCTGTTGTTTCTGATACCAACGTTGTAACAGGACACACCAAAATCGAGGACAATGTAATAAACAAGGTTGTCGAAAAGGAAGTTGCCGAAAGAGAAGCAAACGGCGAGAAATTGTCTACCAAAGACAAGAATAAAATCTATGATTCTGTTGTTGAGAGAGTGGAAAACGGAAGCCTTGACATTGAAACCATTGAAGAAGTTTTAGGCGGTGAAAGCTACGAAGCCTACAAAAAGGCAACGGATGAAAATGATTCGCTTAAAAAGGAACGTGACGAACTCAACAAAATCAAGACAATGGAACTCACAGGAGAGCAGAGTGACAGACTTGCCGAGCTTAAAGCAATGAATCTTGACGATACATCAAAGACAGACGAGCTTAAAACGAAGCTGTCAGACGATGTATTTAACATTGTCAAGGGTGACCGAAACGGACAAGGCTCAATGCTTCTTGAAAGCTACAGGGAAAGAGAAAGAAGAACACAGGCGTTTGAAGCTGATTTGACAAAGTATACAGGTGTACAGAAAGATGCCGTTGAAAGAGCTATCAATAGTGGTGT
>JAZRGC010000114.1:0-12589 GCA_045643985.1 Clostridia bacterium | reverse complement strand
TATGTACCTGATTCAGTTGTCGAAACAGGTGTGTTGAAGGGCAGATTCATTGCAATCAACACACCCGAATCAACGGGCAAAATCGAACCTTATGGCTACAAAGCATCACGTTTCACCAAAGAAAAACTCAAGAATGCTCATTCAATCATCATTGAATCTGACAATGAAATGTGGAATGCTGACTCAACAGGTGATAGATATCTTGTATGGGTGTGGTATAAACCCACAGCAGACAGCGAATATCGCAACCTTAACCTTGAAATTTTGCAAGAAGGCCTGGCAATTGCATCAAACACTGGACAAAACCGTTATGGTGAAATCGCAATGAAGGCACTCAATCAAGCAAAGAACGAAAAATTGCATGTTCATTCAGGCAAAGCAGACCCTGAAGTCTATGATGGTGCACCTATTCAAATGTCATTGAAGGAATTGCGCACAAATATCGAATCATATGCAAATATGAAAGTCGCATTTGAAGCAACAGTCGTTTATGACAACAACAATACTGCATACGTTGAAGATTTTGATGAAGAAACTGGGCTTTATTTTGGCATGACAGTCTATTATGGCTTCAACCTTAGTGGTACAGGACTTTCAATCTTGTCAGTGGGCAACAGAGTCAAGATTGTCGGCACAGTTCAATATTATGAAACTGGTGATTCATGGCAAATTGCAGACGTGCAATATCGTGATTTCGTCCCCGATGATCCTCTCAACTTGCAACTCATCAGTTCAGGTCATGAAGGCGCATTTACACTTGTTGATCCTGCAGAATTTGCAAATGACAAAGTTCAAATTGTGAAAGAAACTGAAGATTCAGTTGAAACAATTGAAGTTGACTTTGCAAAATGTATGCTTTCAGCAACAATTTCAATGGAAAACCTTGAAATCTTTGATATCTACACAACAACCGACCCTGCAAGTTCATCAAAGGGTGCAATGACATTCAAGTGTAGAGCAAGTGATGGCACTGTTGTTTCTGTTAGAACAGAAGTTATCTACGGAGAAGATGGCAATATGCTCACAGCAGCAGATTTTGAAGGCAAGACAATCTCAGTGAAGGGTATTGTTGACTACTTCAGTGGTGCATATCAAATCAAAGTTTTCTCAGCAAATGATATTACCATCGTTGCATAGCGAGTAATATTGTATCAACCAAAAGCAATTCATCAAAAAAAACTATAAACTCAAGGAGAAATAGCAATGAAAAAAATTCTTGTATGTGCTCTCATCCTTGTCCTCTGTGTTACAGCACTTGTTGCATGTAATCCCGGCACAGATGGCCTTGATAGTGCAAAAGAGTATTTGGAAACCATGTATGCAAAAGCAGCGGTTGAAACAGGCAAGGACTATACACGTCCTGCAATCGTCAAGATTGGTGATGTAACATACGACGTCGCATGGTCAGTTGAAATTACATCAGGCCCCAAAACTGTCACAGTCAGTGAACCTGTCAATAGCATGGTCACAATCAATGTCGATGAATTCTCAGCAGAAACAGTCGTGTACACATTGAAAGCAACCATCAAAGACGCAAAGGGCAATACAACTGATGTGTCATTCAACCACAAAGTTCCCGCATTCGGTCTCAACACCTATGAAGAATATGTTGCAGCATGTATTGCAAACGCAGCAAATTCAGACAAAGAAACACAAACCGTTGTCAATGTCAAGGGTTATGTTGTTGGTGTCAATGCAGATTCAGGCTCATCATCAAAGGGCTCACTCTGGATCGTTGATGCAAACGGAAATGGTTACTATGCATACAAACCCACTCTTGATACAACAATCACAGAATCAAGAGAAGCAATCGAAGCAGAATTCCCTCGTGGAACAGAAATCGTTGTCAAGGGCAAACCCGTTGACTACAGTGGCTGCTACGAATTCCAAGCAGGTTGCGAAATTATCAAGACAGGCAACAGTGTCGATCCCGCAACACTTCCTTATGTTGACAGAACTCAACTCTTCACAGATGCAACATCAATCAGCGATGAATCACTCGTTGCAACACAAGCAACACGTGCATTGATCAATGGTGTCACAATGGGCACAGTTGATCAAAACAACTATTACTTCTCAATCGGCGATGTTGATTTCATCTTCTACATGAACATCTATCTCCTCACCCCCGAACAACAAAACACACTCAAAGCAATGTGGGTTGAAGGCGGAAAGGCAAACCTCAAGGGTGTCATCAACGTCTATAGTGGCAAATATCAACTCTATCCCGATGGACTTGATTCAATCGAAATCGTCCAAGAAAACCTCACAGATGCAGAAAAAGTTGCACGTCAAAAGGAAATCCTTACACTTGACGAAACATACAATGCAAACTTTACACTTCCTGTTGGCACATGGGCAAACATTGCATGGGCAGTTGAAGGCGAAGGTGCAACACTTGGCGACAATGGTGCAGTGACCATCAATCAAACATCTGCAGAACAAACTGTCACAATCACAGCAACAATCACAAGCGGTGAAGCAACCGATACAAAGGTCTTCACAGTCAAGATTGCAGCAGCAAGAACATCATTCATCAAGGCAGCACTCAATGCAGGCGCAGAACTTGAAGACAAAACAGCAACAACAGACAGCTACATTGTCATTGGTACAGTCAGCCGCATCAAAGAAGCATACAGCGAACAATACAAGAACATTTCATTCTACGTCGTTGACGCAGAAGGCAATGAACTCCTTGTTTATCGTTATAACCTTGAAGATGCAGCAACAATCGCAGTCGGCGATGCAGTTGCATTTGCAGCACCCATCAAGAAGTATGGCACAGACATCGAAGCAGTTGCAGATTTCGTAGCACTTGATGTTATGTCACTTGCAGATGCAGCAGCAGCAGGCCTTGCAGGCACAGGCGTTGAAGGCACAGTCGTTTATGGTTATGTCAAATCAATCGACACTGCATATGACAGTGGTTATGACAACATCACAGTCACAATCAGCGATGGCACAAATGATTTCTACATCTACAGAATGAAGGGTGGCGAAACTCTTGCAGTTGGTGATTACATCCTCATCACAGGTACACCTTCAAGCTATAAAGGTGCAGCACAAATGGCACAAGGCGCAACATATGTTGCATCACCCATCTACACAGCACCCAGTGGCGGTGAAACACCCGATCCTAACCCCGGTGAAGGCGGCGGCGAAACACCCGACCCCAACCCCGGTGAAGGTGGCGGCGAAACAGGCACAATCACAACAATCGCAGGTGCACTTGCTGGCGCAGAAGGCGCAGCAGTTGAACTCACAGGTACAGTTGTTGAGATTTACCAATCATGGAATAGCCAATATAACAACATTTCATTCTACATTTCAGATGGTACAAACAGAATTCTTGCTTACAGAGCAGGTAGTGTTGAAGTTTTTGTTGGTGATGAAGTCAAGGTTGTAGGTACTATTACTAACTATAACTCAGCAATGCAAATTGCACAAGGTGGTACCATTACTGTTCTTAACAAACACGTATGTTCAGACTTCACAGAAGCAAGTTGCCTTGTCGCAGCAAAGTGTACTGTTTGTAACAAAGAAAATGGTTCAGCACTCGGTCACACAGATGAGGCAGATAGCAACGGTCTTTGTGACAGATGCGAAACAAATCTCCAAGACACAATCCTTCCTTCAAACCTTGAATTTTCTGCAGCAGCAAACAAAGCAAGTGCAGATGATTATATGAATACAAATTTCCCTGAATGGACAATCAATGGTAAACTTGGACAAACATATGGTGGATATCTTGGCTTTGGTAGAAGTGGAGATGGCACATCATCAATTAAGTCATCAGAAATTTCAACAACTGAAGGATTCACAATTACAACAGTCCTTAAGGGCAATGGTTCAAGTGGTGTTGCAACATCAACACTTACATTTACACTTGTTGATGCAAGTGGCAATGTTGTCGCAACAGGTTATGCTGACGGTGCATCCACAGCAGCGATCACACCTGCAGATGGAAAAGATACAACCTATACAATCACATTTACATTTGAAGATGGCAAGTCATGGGCAGATGTTTCAAATCTCGTAATTTCATTTGCAAAAGCAACTGGAAATATTGGTCTTAAGAGCCTTACTTTCAATGCATAATTGAAAAAAACAAATTCTTTCTAAGTAAAGATAGAAGGGCACTCGTTTGAGTGCCCTTTGATTTTGCAAAAATTTGACCATGCTGGTATGTTTTGTTATATGCAAAATCGCACAACTGACATACTGATATTATTGATTAAGTTTGCAAGGCAAGTTTTGTGTGAATAAATTATGTACAAAAAAACCACCGATATTTTCGGTGGTTTTTGATTGTGTATTATCTTGATTGAAATTGTGGTTTGATTCAGTTATCTTGTCCAACCCTTTCGCACAATGTTTGATATGCCTCGTTGTTTGAACGATTGAGGGTCAGGGGAGTGATTGTGATGTATCCATCAACTGTTGCATCGCTGTCAATGTTTAGGTTGCGATTGTCATCGTGTACACAGTGGCCGGTTTGTCGCCACATATCATCTTCCACGTGCTCAAATCTGTCTGTCCAGAATGGGCCACCTTGCTTTGTAATACGGAAGCCTTTGACGGTTTCGGGAATGTTTACATTCAAGCCGTCACAGCAGTCAAGCATTTTGTTTTCAATGATGAATTGATAAACTCTGTCAAACCATTGCTTTGCCGTGTCAAAAGAGCCTACGTGGGTTGAGAAGGCTATGCCTTTCATTCCACGAGCCATTGCTTCAAACACTGCGCCTGCTGTGCCTGAGTACATAATGTCTTCGCCCATGTTGAGTCCTTTGTTGACACCGGACATAATAAGGTCATATTCACGTTTGAGCCCCAATGTTCCCCAACGAACACAGTCAGCAGGGGTGGAGTCCACGCTATATGCTTCGCTTACTCCTTCATAGTCAACTTTTTTGATTTCAAAAGGAGTGTAGATGTTGATTGCATGAGATTTGCCACTTTGTTGCACTTTGGGTGCGCATACTGTTACGTCACCAAGTTGTCCTGCCCAATCTGCAAGGGCACGGATGCCAGGTGCATCTATTCCGTCATCGTTTGTAAGGAGTATTCTCATAGCCAACCTTCGTTTGTTTCTTTATAGTGTTTCAGTTTGGTGTCTGCTTCATTAAGGAGCATATTGATTTCATCTTGTGAGTAGAGTGTTGCACCACAAGCACATTCGTGACCACCGCCACGCCAATTTTCGCCGATGTCGTGACAATAGACAAATCTTGAGCGGAGTCTTACTCTAATTGAGCCATCGGGATTGTCGATGAATGCCACCCAAATAAGACTGCCACGGATGTTTTCCATAAGTGACACTGTTGCGCTTGCATCTTCTTTTGATAGACCAAACTTTTCTTGCATTTCCTTGTCAACGTGGATGTATGCCACACCATTTTCGGTCATCTTGATTTGCTTTAAGGCGTATGCCTTGAACACGATATAGTCGTAGTCTTCAAGGTTGAGATGTGCGTACAATGTGTCGGTGTCAACACCTTGGTCGAGGAGAAGCCCTGCAAGGCGCATTGTTTCGCCACTGACTGAGCGGAATCTAAATCTGCCTGTATCTGTAACCATACCAGTGTAGAGATAGGTTGCTGCTTCTTTGGTGATGACAAGTTCATCCTTGAAAGTGTTGTAGAAGTCAACAATCATTTCACAGCAAGATGAGCGAAGGTTTTCCACCCAACTTATGTCGCCATATGGGCTGATGTCGATGTGGTGGTCAATCTTGATGATTTCCTTGCCAAGGTTGAATTTCTTGTTTGAAATTCTGTCCGTTGATGCTGTGTCAAGGATGATGACAAGGGCATCGGCATAGAAGTCATCTTCAAATTGTTCATCTTCGCCACCAAGGAAGGACATATATTCGCTGTAATCACTGCTGACAAGATATACAGACTTTTCAGGGTAGGTTGCTTTAAGTATTGCTTGAAGGCCTTTTGTGCCACCTGTGCAATCTCCATCAGGTCTAATGTGACGTGAAATAATGATTTTGTTGTATTCCTTGATTTTGTCAAGGATTTGTTTTTTGAGTTCGTAATTCATATATCACCTAAGTTTATTTGTTCAAATTGATGTTTTAAAGTTGCATTTTGTCAAGATCATTTAGCATTGCCATTGCTTCGGCTTTGTCTTTTACGGTTGCGCCACTGGCTTTTATGTGGCCACCCCCACCATACTTGACTGCAATTTGGTTGATGTTTTGGGTTTTGGAACGAAGTTCACAGAGAACACCGTCTTCGGTTTCAGTAAAGTTGACCCAAGTGTTGACACCCTTGATTTCGCCCATAGTATTGACCATTCCACGTGACACAGTAAATGTGCTGACACCAAGTTGTTCAACTTCTTCACGAGTGGTGTAGATATATGCCACGTTGTTTTCAGTCAATTGAATGCGGAGAGTGAAACTTGCGCGCAATTGTATCATCTTCAAATCGTCTTGATAGAGATTGGTGTAGATGTCTGTTGCATCAAAGCCTTGTTCATAAAGGAATGAAGCAATACGGAATGTGCGTGAGTTGGTTGAGTCATAACGGAATCTGCCACTGTCTGTGACCATTCCTGTAAAGAGTGCTTTTGCACCGTTTGATGGCACAACAAGCCCCCACTCCATGCACAGATTTGCAACAAGTCCTGCACAACTTTCGTAACTGGTGACAATTATTTCAAGGTCCGTAAACTTTTCCACATATTGATGATGGTCGATGCGAATTGTTTTTTGCGCAAGACGATATCTGTCATCACTCACCAGATGTGATGCGCCCATGTCAAGAAGGATTGCAAGTGCACCTTGGTAAGTTTCGTCGCCAATGTCATCCATGATTGAATCTTCAACAAAACCATATCTGCCGGGAGCATCTCCAACTGCATATATGCGCTTGTCGGGGAAGTTGAATTGAAGGACATCCCTCAATCCAATTTGAGATCCAATTGCATCTCCGTCTGGACTTGAATGACGGTGTATGATGATTGTGTCAAAAAGACGAATTTGTTCAATTGCTTTTTCAATGTCGTTGTATGCCATAATTTCTCCTATTTAGCAATTTATTTTAACACACAACACCCCACTAGTCAATATAAAGATTGTAAAGGTGCAAAATCTATGATTTTGAAGTGCAAAAGATGTCCAAAGCCTAAATTATTCAAATAAAAAAAGCGTATTCAAACGAATACGCTTAATTTCATCGTTTTGTTTTTGTTTACCATGCATTGTCGTTGCGGACGATTGCTGCGCCGTCTGCTGCTTTTGCAACTGATTCGATGCCTTTCTTTGCTGCTGCTTTTGTTGTGTAGCCATCATTGGTTGTTGCAACAAGGTTGCCGTTTGATGCGATAAGGCGAAGACGGAATTCTTCCTTCTTGTCTTCAAAGATTTCCCATCTGGGGCAGGGGAGTTTTCCTTCTTGTTCTTTTGTAAGGTCGATGATTGTGTCGATGCCTGCGATCTTTGAAACGCTTGCGATGCCACCCTTTACGCCGCTGAGTCCTTCATATGCTTGTGCGCCGATTGCGACAACTTTTCCACCATATGCGAAAAGTTTGTAAACGAAGTGACCTTTGTCTGTCTTTTTGATGACGAATTTTCCGTGATATTCACGTGTGCCTTCTTGAATGATTGTTTCTTCAGGTGCTTTTGTTTCTTTTGCCACTTTAGGATCCTCCTCACTTGTTTTCTTTGTATTTTTGGTTGTAGTGGTTTTTGCTTTGGTTTCTGCCTTTGTTTCAGTTGCATCGGCCTTGTCGTCAGCAGTTTTTGCAGGTGCTTTTTGGGGAGCAGGTTTTTTGGCTGGTTCTGCAGTTACTGCTTTTGGCTCTGCCTTCTTTCTAGGGGCAGGTTTTGTGTCTTCGGCCTTGGGTGCTTCTTCCTGAGGCTTTTCTTGTTTGGGTTTCTTGGTGTTGATCACTGCAACGCCCCAAATGTCTGCTTCATTCACTTGCTTCTTGGGAGCAGGAGTGGTCTTTGGTTTGGCAGGTGCCACTTTGGGAGCAGGTGCTTCCTTGATAGGTTCTTCTTCAAAAACTGGTGTTGCTTCTTCGGGGGTTACATCGCTTGCCACTTCTTCGGCGACTTCATCATTGGTGTCAACGGGTGTATCTTCTTCATCGACAGGTGCAGACACCAAAGTGCCCATGGGGATATCTTCTTCGCCGTCATCTTCAACGATTTCTGCATCGAAAAAGATCATTTCTTCTTCCATATTGGTGTTTTTTTGCATAAAAAACTCCTCCATCCATAAATTGATAATATATTATCATAGATAATATTTTTTTTCAAGGCACTTTAGACTTTTTTTTGAAAAAATTTGAAATTTTGTACTATATGTGGTAGAATATAGGCAAGATGAGCAACAAATTGAACTTAAATGAAGCACAACTTAAAGCAGTGCAGGACACAGAAGGTCCTGTCCTAGTAATTGCAGGCGCAGGCAGTGGTAAGACTAGAGTCTTGACTGCAAGGATTTGCCATTTGGTGGATATGGGTGTCCACCCTTACAATATTCTGGCAATCACGTTCACCAACAAGGCCGCCGCAGAAATGAAAAGCCGAATTGAGTCAACTCTTGGCACTTCAACATCCATGTGGATAAGCACATTCCACTCAATGTGTGCGCGCATTTTGCGCTATCATGCAGAGTTGCTTGGATACGGCACTGATTTTACTATCTACACTGACCTTGAAAGCGAAAGAGTTGTCAAACGTATTTGTCCAAATATCCCCAATGCTGATGTAAAAAAGAAGGGGGATTATCTTTGGCATATCTCAAATGCCAAGACAAATGCGATGTCGCCTGAAGAATATTACAATGAGATCAACAGGGATCATCACGATGCAAAGGTGATATATTCTGTTTACTCTGCATATGAAAATGAACTTCGCTCATCAAATGCTCTCGATTTTGACGATTTGCTTTTGAAGGCAGTGGAACTTTTTGAAAAGAATCCAGACGTGCTTTTGAAATATCAAGAGAGATTCTGTTACGTCAATGTTGATGAATTCCAAGATACAAACACACTGCAATACAGGCTTGTCAAATTGCTTTGCGCAAAACACGGCAATGTATTTGTTGTTGGTGATGAAGACCAAAATATTTATAGTTGGCGTGGAGCAGAAATCAAAAATATCCTTGACTTCCCAAAAGATTTTGAAGGGGCAAAGGTATATAAACTTGAACAAAACTATCGCAGTGCGACAGGCATTCTTGATGCCGCAAACAATGTCATAAGAAACAATGTTGCTCGCAACAAGAAAAATCTTTGGAGCGAATTCAAGGATGATCACTGCATTGAATATTTTGAGGCATACAGTGACCGAGATGAGGCAACCTATGTTTCAAGACAAATAAACTGGCTTGTGTCCTCAGGTAGAGAGTATCGTGATATTGCAATCCTTGTCCGTGCAAACTCTCTTACACGTTTGTTTGAAGAAGATTTCAACCTGCATGGAATACCTTACAAGGTATTTGGTGGTTTTAGGTTCTTTGAAAGAAAGGAAATTAAAGATACATTGGCATATGTCAGGCTTGCTCTCAATCCAAGCGATAATGACAGTTTGCTTCGCATAATAAATTATCCAAGCAGAGGCATCGGTGCAAAATCAGTTGAAGAACTTAAGCAGGTGGCAACTGCAAATAATATGACATTGTTTTCTGTGCTGATAAATCCGGGATTTTTGAATCCAAACACAGCCAAGAAACTTGCACCATTCCTAGACATTGCCATGGATATTATTGCAAAATGCAAGACTCTTTCGCCTGTTGAATTTATGCAGTATGTCATAAGGCGCAGTGGTATTGAAGACAATCTTTTGCAAGCAAAAGAAGCCGATGACGCTGACAAACTTGAAAACGTGCATCAACTTGTTTCTGCAGTTGAAAACTTTGTGAAGGACAACAAGGGACAAGAAATTGTTGATGTGTTTGGCGATGTAAAAGTGCTCAATCCAACCATTGCAGATTTTATGCAATCTGTTGCACTTGTGTCTGACAGTGATGAAATGGATGGAGATAATTACGTTACAATCGCCACTGTCCATGCCGTCAAAGGTCTAGAATTTGATACGGTGTTTATAATTGGACTTGAAGAAGGGATTTTCCCTGTAAATAGAGCAATCCAAAATGGCGATATCGAAGAAGAAAGACGCTTGATGTATGTTGCAATCACTCGTGCAAAACGACGCTTGTATGCAACAAACGTCCGTCAGCGTTTCCGTTTCGGCGAGTACGTTTATGCACCAAAGAGTAGGTTTATCACCGAAATGCAGGGTGGTAAACTTTCAATTCGCACTGCAACGCCTGTCCAAGCCGGACAAAGTTTTGCTTCGGCAAAGTTTGGATATTCTGCACCTACAGCAATATCTTCAGCGTCATATGGCAGTGAAAATTCAGGTATTGGTTTCAATAAGAATGCCGTGACTGGGGCAACACGTCCTATCCAAAAACAGTCATCCAATATTGATTATTCTGCATACAAAGCAAATGTAACTGTTGAGCACAAAAAGTTCGGTCGTGGGCTCATCGTTGCAGTTGAAGGCGATGGCGACAATAAAACGGCAACAATTATGTTTAGACAACTTGGAATCAAGCGATTCTCATTGTCAATTGCAGCACCACATCTCACAATCATACAGGAGTAGAAATGGATAACTTTTCAAGAATGAAGGAGCTTGTAGAACTTCTCAATAAGTATGCAAGTTTATATTACGAGCAAGATGCTCCAATAGTTTCAGATGCAGAGTATGATGCCCTGTATGATGAATTGCGCCATCTTGAAGATAGCGAAGGTTATTCTTTGAAAAACTCTCCTACACACAGAGTCGGTGGTGCGCCTCAAAAGAAGTTTGAGCAAACCAAGCATTTGCTTAGGCTCTATTCTTTGGATAAATGCCAAAGCATAGAAGAATTCTATGAGTGGTGCAATCGCACGGAAAAAGTGATCAATCCTTTGCCTGAACTTACTGCTGAATACAAATTTGATGGACTTACGCTGAATTTGTTGTACAATGACGGCAAACTTGTGCAAGCAACAACACGTGGTGACGGAACTACTGGGGAAATTGTCACTGCACAAGTGCGCACAATATCAAAATTGCCAAAAGAAATCCAGTACAAAGGCAAGATTGAAATTCAAGGCGAAGGTATTTTGCGTCTTTCTGCTTTTAACAAGTACAACGAAACTGCAATAGAACCATTGAAGAATGCAAGAAATGGTGTCGCTGGGGCAATAAGAAACTTGAATCCTGCTATAACGGCAGAAAGAAATTTGTCTTTCTTTGCATACAATATTGGTTATACGGAAGAAAGGTTTGCATCTCAAAAGGATATACGTCAATTCCTTATAGAGCAAGGGTTTGAAACAGAAGGAGATTTTGCTGTTGTCAAATCCTTTGAGCAAATTGAAAACTACATCAAGAAAGCAGAAGAAAAGAGAGAAGGATTGGATTATCTCATTGATGGCCTAGTCTTTAAAGTGAACAATCTTTCATATCGTGATGAACTTGGCTACACAGAAAAATTCCCCAAGTGGGCAATTGCTTACAAATTCAAGGCAGATGAAATGACTACGGTGCTGAAGGATGTTGTTTGGCAAGTTTCACGAAGCGCAAAACTCAACCCTCTTGCAATTCTTGAGCCTGTTGACATAGGGGGAGTAACCGTCAAAAAAGCAACCCTCAACAACTATGGCGATATTCTGCGAAAGAATGTCAAAATTGGCGATAGAGTGTTTATCAGGCGTTCTAACGATGTTATTCCTGAAATTATGGGGGTCGCAGAAACCTTTGAAAATTCATCGGTGATTGAAAAACCTGTTGTGTGTCCTGCATGTGGCGCACCCGTAAAAGAAGTAGGGGCATTCCTGTATTGCACAGGCGAACATTGTGCTCCACAAGTCATATCAGCACTTGATCATTTTGCATCAAAGGATGCAATGGATATTGAAGGATTTTCTGAAAAAACTGCCGAACAATTTTACAATGAAATAGGACTTAGAACTGTTGTAAATTTGATGCGCCTTGCACCCGAAGACATGTATGGCCTTGAAGGTTTTGGTGCTAAAAAAATCAGCAATCTAATTAGTTCAATAGACAAATCTAAGAATACAACTGCAGACAGGTTTTTGTATGCTCTTGGTGCTCCCGGCATAGGCAAAAAGACGGCAAAAGATTTAATCAAAAAGTTTCGCACATTTGATGCCTTGATGAACGCAACGGAAGACGAGCTGTCATTGGTTGATGGTGTTGGCGATATTTTGGCAAAAAATCTTTTTGAATTTTTTGACAATGCAGACAACAGAGCGATGATTGCAAACCTATTTGAAGCTGGTGTAATTCTTGAGGATAACGAAGAAATTCAAGGAGTATTTACAGGCTTGAAATTTGTCCTTACAGGTTCATTGCCTACGTTAAAGAGAGGCGAAGCAACAAAACTCATTGAAGAAAATGGCGGCGAAGTGGCGTCATCGGTTTCAAAAACTGTTGATATTGTCCTGGCAGGCGATGATGCAGGCAGTAAACTTGAAAAAGCTCAAAAACTTGGGCTCAAAATTATAGATGAAGAAGAGTTTAGGAAAATGCTCGGTTAGATAG